>JAJRVO010000502.1 GCA_024277275.1 Chloroflexota bacterium | reverse complement strand
TCGCCTTTAGCGAAGCCCTTCGCCTTTAGCGAAGCCCTTCGCCTTTAGCGAAGCCCTTCGCCTTTAGCGAAGCCCTTCGCCTTTAGCGAAGCCCTTCGCCTTTAGCGAAGCCCTTCGCCTTTAGCGAAGCCCTTCGCTCCTCAGAATGACATATTTACCGTCAAGTGCGTAAGTACTGTTTGCCAAAAGTTTACCCAGGGCTTTGATGCCTACCTGGCCCGGGATTGGGATAATGCCATCCAAATCTTTGAATCTCTGGCCCAAAGCCACCCAGACGAGAGGCCACGCAGATTTATCTCACCCGCTGTATGGCGCTTCAGATGGCCCCTCCCGGCCCGGACTGGAAACCAATTGTCCACCTGGGTCCCCCTCTCCCGGAAGAAACCACTTAAATCCTGCCCTCAAAAGTGAAATACACCCGCTGGCGATAAGAAAGTTGCCTCGCCCTTTGCGGCTATGTTACAATGCAGATTAAATCTTAAAATTCCCCCAACATAAATCTAAATAGAAAAAGGAGTACGCTATGTAAGCGGTTAGTAACGAAAAACTTCAACAAGTCCTGTCACAAATTAGAGAATTTACCCGCGAAGAAATTTATCCGTTAGAAAAAACGCTGTTGCAAGACGGATTTGGAGCGCTCTTGCCCGCCCTCAAGGAGAAACGCGAGAAGGTGAAGTCGCTGGGTCTGTGGGCGCCTCACCTGCCCGCCGACCTGGGCGGTTTGGGTCTGTCTCTGTCGCAGTTTGCCCGCATTAGCGAAGAACTGGGCCGCAGCCCGCTTGGTCTTTACACCTTTAACTGCCAGGCCCCGGATATCGGCAATATGGAGCTTTTACACAAATTTGGCACAGAGGCGCAAAAAGAGCGTTTTCTGATACCTTTGATTAAAGGCGATATCCGCAGTTGCTTTGCTATGACCGAGCCGGAACATGCCGGTTCTAACCCGGTCTGGATGAGCGCTACCGCCGTCAAAGAAGGTGATAGCTACATCATCGATGGGCATAAATGGTTTACCACTGCCGCGGACGGGGCTTCCTTTGCGGTGACAATGGCCGTCACCAACCCGGAAGCGGAAAAGCCCCACCGCCGAGCCAGCCAGATTCTGGTGCCAATGGATACGCCGGGCTTTATTCACGTTCGGCGCATCAAAATTATGGGCGAAGAGGGCGAGGACCACAATAGCCACTCGGAAGTGCGTTTTGAAAATTGCCGCGTCCCCCAAGAGAATCTGATTGGCGAGGAAGGGTCCGGTTTTGTCCTGGCTCAGGAACGATTGGGGCCGGGCCGCATCCATCATTGCATGCGCTGGGTTGGCATCTGCGAGCGGGCCTTTGAGATGATGTGCGAGTACGCCGCCACGCGAGAGCTTGCTCCCGGTAAACTTCTGGCCACTCGCCAAACCATCCAAAACTGGATTGCCGAAAGTCGGGCCGAGATTAGCGCCGCCCGTTTTCTGGTGCTGGATGCCGCCGAAAAGATTGACCGCGAGGGTACGTATGCCGCCCGCGTCGAAATCTCGCTAATTAAATTCTACGTGGCCGGGGTGCTGATGCGCGTTATTGACCGGGCCATTCAAGTGCACGGCGGGTTGGGCATCACCGATTATACCCTGCTTTCCCACTGGTATCGCCACGAGCGCGGCGCTCGCATTTACGATGGGCCGGACGAGGTTCACAAAAGCGTTGTGGCCCGGCGAGTGTTGAGGGATTACGGAGTCAAAATTTCTATTTAAGGCAGATGTCACTCAGCGTGACCAACGGGAACCAGGAGTGTGACAGTTCCTGGAAAGCAACCAAAAACGAAGTCAGGCAATACCAGGATTATGCGATATGAGAAAAGAATGCGATTTCTTAAGTAAAATTCTCAAGACTGTTTAGTAATGAGAATTAAATAACTGTCCCTCAACATTAGTAATTGGTAAATGGTAATTGGTTATTAAGCCAATCCCTAATTACTAATTACCATTTACTGCGCTCTGAAATGAGACAGACAGTTATTTAATCCCGATTCCTTAATGTGGAAACAAACCAGTTTCATCATTGTTCTGTCTTTGTTTTTTGTAATCGCGGCGGGTGTGGGAGAATGTGGTTCTACGCCGGACGTGCCGGATTACTACGTGTCTCAGGTTGTCATTCCTGACCGTGACCAAATATTGGCGGCAACGCCGCCCCCCAACCCCAACTAGACGCCGGCAGAAATCGCTATTTTAACGGACCTTTGGCTCGGCAGCTTGCCTTCCGTGCCTGCCTCTTCTTCCAACGCCGTTGCCGATAACCCGCAAGCTGCGGCATTGGGACACAAGCTCTTTTTTGATACCCGCTTAAGCGCCAACAATCAGGTTGCCTGCGCCACCTGTCACCGCCCCGATTTGATGTTTAGCGACGGTTTTCCCGTTTCTTTTGGGACGCGCGCGACCAAACGGAACGCTCAAACGCTTATTGGGTCGGCCTATAGCCCGTGGCTGCTGTGGGATGGGCACAAAGACAGCCTTTGGGCGCAAGCCCTTGAACCTATTGAGCATCCTGATGAGCAAGGTTCGACCCGTTTGCACGCCGCTCATCTGATTCATCAAGATGAAACCTATCGCGCTCTCTACCAGGCCGTATTTGGTTCTCTTCCCGCAGAACTGGCCGATTTTAGCCGTTTTCCCGACTCCGGAGGGCCGGTTGAACATGGCGGATATCGGGCCAATTGGGAATCGATGACCCCGGCGGATCAGGCAACCGTTACCCAAATCTACGTCAATCTGGGTAAGGCCATCGCCGCCTACGAGCGGTTGATTCTGCCGGGGCCTTCCCGGTTCGACACGTATGTCCGGGCTGTGTTGGAGGGCAATGTCGAGATGATGGAAAACACCCTCTTGGTTGATGAGGTGGCCGGGCTGCGCTTGTTCATCGGCAAAGGCAATTGTATCCGGTGTCACAGCGGGCCGCTCTTTACCGACAATAACTTTCACAATATTGGCGTTTCAATGGCCCAAAACCTGCCGCCGGATGATGGTCGAGCCACGGGGGGGCAACGAGTTTTAGCTGATGAGTTCAACTGTTTGAGCCACTACAGTGATGCCAAAGAGACAGAATGTACGCCCTTGAATAGCGTTAAAGCAGGGGATAGCGAAGCGGTCTATGCCTTCAGGCCACCCACCCTGCGCAACGTGGCCGAGACAGCGCCCTATATGCACGCCGGGCAAATTGAAACGCTGCGCCAAGCCCTGGAGCGCTATAACCAGGCCCCACCCGCGCCAATGGGCCAAACCGAGGTACAAGCCACTTAATCTATCAGAAAATGAGCTGGACCAGTTAGAAGCGTTCCTCCGCAGCCTCAGCGCGCCACTGGCCTCGCCGCCGGAGTTGCTGGAAACACCTACACTATTTTGATTTTTCGCAAAGACCCCAAAGGTGGCGCGATAGCTTTTTGAACACGCGCCATCGCTACGTTGGCATTAAAACTTTTGTCGCTACCGAGGAGTAACCTGATGACCGATACCAAACCTGTTTGTTATGCAAAATATATTTGGCAGGAACAGGTCACAAAGCGTACTGTACGCCCGTCAACTCCTCAGAGACTTCCCACAGTTGTCTGGCAACCGTTTCATCGTGCGATGCGTCGCTTGAATTGACCTTTTTGGGATACCCGCGTTGTTCCAGGAATCCGTCTGGCCCAATATAGTCGCCGCCGCGCACATTCGACGCTGTCGCGGCATAAAGAGTTGGTAATGCGCCCATATCTTGATTTTGCGCCAGAAAGTTGTTGAGAAAGCTAAACAAGCCCGAATGTGCCTGTAGATTTGTGGCCGTATAGCCCGGATGCGCGGCCACCGCAGTTACATCCTTTCCGGCGCTCTCCAGACGTCGTTGAAGCTCGTAGGTAAAGAGCAAGTTGGCGAGCTTGCTCAACCCATATGCGCCCCAACGTTTGTAAACTCGCTCCGCGTTTAAATTGTCAAACTCCACCTTGCCCATCCGATGCCCGCCGCTGCTAACCGTCACTACGCGCGCGCCTGGCGTGCTTTGAAGCATATCCAGCAGCAGTCCGGTTAGGGCAAAGTGCCCCAGGTGATTGGTTCCAAATTGCATTTCAAACCCGTCCACCGTCTCGTATCGTTCCGGCAGCGCCATTACTCCTGCGTTATTGCACAGGATGTCCAGTGATGAATAGCGCCCGGTGAAGTCCGCCACAAACGCCCGCACCGACGCCAGATCGGACAGGTCTAGCGCCATAACCTCCAGCGCCGCTTCAGGGTACTTGCTATGAATTTGTTGGGCTGCTGCCTCACCCTTTTCTATGTTGCGGCAAGCCATAATCACGCGAGCGCCCTTTGCAGCCAGCGCCAGCGCCGCTTCATAGCCTATTCCACTGTTGGCGCCCGTCACAATCGCAGTCTTCCCCGTTAAATCAGGAATATTATTTGTTGTCCACATTGTATACCCCTTTTCTAAGTGAATGTTCATTCGATATAATCGATAAAAAAATTTACTGCCGGATGGCCTCCCAACAGGCATCAATGACTTGCTCAATTAACTCATCGGTCAGGTTGAGAAACCCGGCAGCGTGTCTTTGCGCCAGTGATGTGGCTACGTCCAGAGTTAAGGCAGTAACCACCGGCTCAGGAAAATCCTTGATAATCATTTCCTGCTGGGCCTGCTGGAAACATTTGAGGAGGGGCATGTAATACTGGCTGGTCTCCAGATCAATTTCGGAGTTGTAATAGGGCGAGCGGGTATACTGCTCCAAAAAAGTCGATTCCAGCGGGCGTTGTATGTAATATCTGATCATAACCCCTAACATTTGCCTGATCTGGATTTTCAGCGGTTGCGTTTGATCAAAGCTCTCATTAATCATCAGGCCAAATTTGCGCTTGATGTATTTGTACAACTCATCCATCAAGTCATCTTTGCCGGCAAAGTAGTGATAAATGATGCCCGCGCTAACCCCGGCTTCTTTAGCCACCTTCGACATCGCGGTGCCGTGAAAGCCGTTTTTTGAAATCAGCCGTAATGTTGCGTCTAAGATTGCGATTCGTTTATCTTCAATTTGATCCATCAAATGCCTCAACTAGATTGAATGTTCGTTCAGTATTATACGGATAATATTACTATTTGTCAAGCCCTAAAAAGAGAAAAGTTGCTGTGTTGGAAGAATAGCGTAAAATAGGGTTGAGTTAAATTTCAAGAAAGAGGGATTTATGTCAACTGACTGGATTGACGGCCCAACAATGGTTCGTAAAGGCGAAGAGCTTAATGCAGAGCGGTTAAGCGCGTATCTCCAGGCCCATCTCCCAGACCTGAGCGACCCACTGCTTATCACCCAATTCCCCAGGGGTTTTTCAAACCTAACGTATCTGCTTCACGCAGGCAAACGAGAGTTAGTGCTGCGACGCCCGCCCTTTGGGGCTAATATCAAAGGCGGGCACGATATGGGGCGCGAGTACAATATCCTCTCCCATCTCTATCAAGTCTATCCCAAAGTACCCAAACCTCTGCTCTATTGCACAGATGAGTCGATATTGGGCGCGCCGTTTTACGTGATGGAACGGGTAACGGGCGTGATTTTGCGGATTACAATGCCGGAGGCGGCCATCCCTGCCCCGGCCTTAATGGCCCGCATTGCCGATTCCTTTATCGACAATCTGGCTGACTTGCACGCCGTTGATTACGAAGCAGCCGGATTGGGCGATTTGGGTCGCCCGGCAGGCTACGTGCAGCGACAAATTGCCGGATGGGCCAAACGCTACCAAAAAGCCCGCACCGACGACATCCCCGAAGTAGAGCGCGCCGCAACCTGGCTGGCCGAGCATATGCCACCGGAGGCGGGCGCGGCCCTCATTCACAACGACTACAAATACAACAACTTAATCCTGAACCCGGACGACTGGACTCAGATTATCGCTGTGCTGGATTGGGAGATGTCTACGTTGGGCGACCCGCTGATGGACCTGGGTTCGTCGCTGGGCTATTGGAAGGAACCCAACGACCCGCCGGTGATGCAATCTTTACAATATAGCCCCACCAACTGGCCGGGCAACCCGTCGCGTGAGGCGTTAGTGGAACGCTACGCCCAAAAAAGCGGGCGCGAGGTGTCGAACATGGTTTTTTACTACGTGTACGGGCTTTTCAAATTGGCGGTCATTGGTCAGCAGATTTATCGTCGTTACAAACTCGGTTTCACTAAAGACCAACGTTTTGCTCAACTGGATCAACAGGTGCAATTGTGCGGTCAAATTGCTGTGCAAGCTATCCAGAAGCAGCGGATTGACGGCTTGTTCACTTGAGTTAACCGAGACCAACCACATCGAACAACCACTCCACCCACGCTTCTACACCATCGCCGGTTTTGCAGGAGAGAATGAAGCAAGGGACATTCGGGTTAACCATCTCCAGACCGCGCCGGAAGAATTCCACGTCAAATTCAAAAACCTCTATCAGGTCGGCCTTATTCAAAATAACCACATCGGCGACGGCGAAGATGCCCGGATATTTGTAAGGCTTATCGTGTCCCTCCGCCACGCTGGCGACCACTACGGCCAAATCTGCGCCCAAATCAAAGTTGGCCGTGCAGACCAAATTACCCACGTTTTCAATAAAAAGCAGATTCAGTTCGGCCAGCGGCAAATGAGGCAAAGCCGAGCGAATCATCGGGGCATCCAGGTGACACCCCCCGCCGGTGTTAATTTGCACCACCGGCACCCCCCGCGCCGAGATAGTATCGGCGTCGATGCTTGAAGCCAGGTCGCCTTCGACCACGCCGGGATGCAGCTTTTCAGGCAACCTGTCGGTGGTTGCCAGAATAAAGGTGGTTTTGCCCGCCCCCGGCGAGGCCATCAAGTTCAGCACAAAGATGCCAGACTGGTCAAATGTGGTTCGGTTTTCGGTGGCCACCTGGTCATTTGCGCTCAAAATATTTTTAACTACTGGAATTTTCATCATCTACCTCAATACTTTCAACGTAAAATTCTCTGCCGCCCGACACATGCAAGCGGGCGCTGTTGCAGGCCGGGCACTCACGGATCAAGGGGATGCCCGCGTCAAATTGATGACCGCAGTCCCAACATCTGGCCGTACCCGATTCGCGCTTGAAGTTTAATTTAGCGCCCTCGGCCAGGGTGTTTTTGCTCAACATGTCAAAATAAAATTGGACGGAGTCGTCCACAATGCTGGCTAAATTGCCAATAACCAGATCAATGGCAATAATGCGCCTTGCGCCATTCTGTTCAGCCGCTTCCACGGCAGCGGCCAAAATACCTTTTGTTACAGGAAGTTCGTGCATAAATTAAGGCGTCCAAAAATAATCGGGGAGTAGGGAGTAAGCAGTAGGGAGTAGGGAGAATTGCTTTCTACTCCCTACTTCCTACTCCTTACTCCCACACCTTGCCCAGGATGTGTTCTTTACAATGGCTTGTAATTATAGATTTTTCTTGTCAAGTTGCAATAGTGGCTGGCGTCATTTCTTTACAATGACATATGGGGTAAAATACCCATTTTATCATAAGAAATAACTGACAAATGGCACTGTCAGTTATGACGAGATTGTGTTATAATTCACAATAGTGTAATACCTACCCATCTTCAATTAACCTTTTAACCATTAACCATCATAAAGTCTTAACAATTGACCTTTTCAGGGCTTAACAGTCAGCGGTCAAGAATGATCGGTTTTAGACAGGGAAGTGGGTTACACAATATCCCAAAAATTAATTCAAAGCATCCTACGTAAAGGAGGGTGGAATGAGCCTATGGATAGTTGAAAAGCAAGAAATGTCCGCCTTTGTCGCTAATATGATGGGCGACTACCGAGTGGTCGGTCCGTTGGCCAAGGGCGCAAAATTCGCCTTTGGCCCAATTGAAGACCCGGCCGATTTGCGGCTGGATTACAACACGTCAATCCTGCCCCCTAAAAAGTATTTGCAGCCGCCGGAAGAGCGCATGATGACCTTTAAGCGCAACGGCAAAACAACCGTAGAAACCGTCATCGATGCTGAACCTACGGTGATTTGGGGGGTGCATACCTGCGATTTGCAGGCAATGCGCGTGTTAGACGAGGCGTTTTCTCAGGGCTACCCCGATGCCCACTACCTCAGACGGCGGCGTCGAACATTGCTGGTAGGCATTGAGTGTCGTGAGCCTTGTGACGAACACTCTTTTTGCAAAAGTATGGGTACGCTCAGCGCAAGTCGGGGCTATGACCTGCACCTGACCGATTTGGGTGAAACCTATGCCGTGGACGTAGGTTCTGAAGAAGGGGCGACGCTGCTGGAGAAATATAGCCGCGCCCGCCTGGCAACTGAAGGCGATATGCAGCGCCTCAATAAAGTGTTGGGCGCCAAATGGCCGCGCTTCCCCTATAAACTTGAGTTCGACGTGGGCGAGCTGCCGGCCTTGATGAGACAATCATACAATAGCCCGCTTTGGGATGAGTTGGCCCAAGATTGCCTGGCCTGCGGACAATGCACCCTGGTTTGCCCCACCTGCTTCTGTTTTAACGTTTACGATGAGATTGAGTTGAACTTGCAGGACGGCGAGCGTCGTCGCCGCTGGGATTCTTGCCAGTTAGACGAGTTTGCCCGCGTGGCCGGCGATGAAAACTTCCGCAAGTATCAGGCCGCTCGTTTGCGCCATCGCTTTATGCGCAAGGGGCGCTACCTGATTAAAAAGTACGGCGAGTTGGGTTGCGTTGGTTGCGGCCGTTGCGCGCGTTCTTGCCTGGTAGATATCTCGCCTGTAGGCGTCTTTAATGACCTCCACCGGGTCAAGGTAAAGGAGGCGTAGGATGATACAATCAGTTATTGCCACGGCGCAAGAAGAATCCATCTACTTGCCGGCGATGGCCCAAATAATCAAGGTCCGGCATATGACCCAACTGGAAAAGTTGTTTACCCTGCAACTGCCGGGCGGGCGCAGCCTGGGAAACGCTCCCGGCCAATTTGTCGAAGTGTCGCTTATGGGCATTGGCGAGGCGCCCATCTCTATCAGCTCTTCCCCCAGCCGCAGCAATGGCGTCTTTGAGTTGTGCGTCCGGCGCATGGGGGACTTGACCAACGCCCTGCATCAGCTAGAGGCGGGCGATGCTGTGGGCGTGCGCGGACCCTTTGGTCACGGTTTTCCCATCGAAAAAATGAAGGGCAAAGACATTCTCTTTGCCGCCGGCGGTTTGGGGCTGGCCCCGCTGCGTTAGCTCATTAACCAGGTCCTAGATGAGCGTAGCGACTTTGAGCGCGTCATCATTTTATATGGCGCCAAACATCCCAGTGAAATCCTCTTTGAAGAAGAACTGGATGTATGGCGCGAGCGAGGCGATGTTGAGTTCAAGATGACGGTAGACCGGGCCGACAATGATTGGCTTGAACCCCGGTTTACACAGCAAGACAGCATGGAGTTCCGTCGGAAGGGGAGCAAGCTTGATTGGCGGGGAAACGTGGGCGTGATAACCACATTGTTCCCCAGGATTACCGTTAATCCACGCAACACTATTGCCATCACCTGCGGCCCGCCGGTGATGTATCGCTTTGTGTTGATGGAATTAATGGGCAAAGGCATCCCGGAAACCCAAATCTACCTGTCGCTGGAACGCCGGATGAAGTGCGGCGTCGGCAAATGCGGTCACTGCCAGATCAATGATCTGTACTGCTGCCAGGATGGGCCGGTATTCAGGTATGCCGATATCAAAGGACTAAGGGAGGCGCTATAATGGCCGAAAATGGAAAACCCATTCGACAGGCTCAGGACAAGCCCAAAGTTGCTTTTTTCGACTTCGCCTGCTGCGAGGGTTGCCAGTTAACCGTTGTCGACAGCCTGCAAACCCACCTGGAACTGGTCGAAGCGGTTGAAATTGTCCAGTTCCGTGAGGCGATGACCGAAAAGGGCGAGGATTACCAGATTGCCTTTATTGAAGGCTCTTGTACGCGAGAAGAAGACGAGGTTCGTCTTAAAGAAATCCGTAAGCAGGCCGCCATTGTTGTTGCTTTGGGGGCTTGCGCCCATACGGGCGGCGTCAATGCGCTCAAAAATATCCAACCCTCGCTGCAAGATGTGCGCGAGTACGTTTATGGAGACAAGTGGGAATGGTACAACACTTACCCGGCCCGACCCATCAGCGCCGTGATTGAGGTGGATGCCTTTATTCCCGGCTGCCCTATTGACCGCTTTGAGTTTGTCGACGTGGTTAAAAAGGTGCTGCTGGGCAAACAGCCTGTCATCCCGGACTACCCGCTTTGCGTTGAGTGCAAGCTCAAAGAGAATGTTTGTATGTTTGATAAAGGCGGCGTCTGCCTGGGGCCGATTACCCGGGCCGGTTGCGACGCCATCTGTCCCACTTATGGCGATGGTTGCGAAGGTTGCCGGGGGTTGATTCCCAACCCCAATGAAAACGCGATGAAAGAAGTTCTTGTTGAAGCCGGTTTAACCGTTGAACAACTTATGGCAAAAATGACAATGTTCAACGCCTACAATCCATCTCAAATTGATTTTTGATTTCAGATTTTGGATTTTGGATTGAACAGAGTTTCCGCAAATCAAAAACCCAAAATTCAATGGGAGAAGTACTTATGACAAAAGTAGATGTTAATGTCAACGTACACCACCTGACCCGTGTTGAAGGGCACGGCAACATTGTTGTGGACGTTAAAAATGGCGAGTTGGTCAGGTGTGAATTACAGATTGTCGAAGCGCCGCGCTTTTTTGAGGCTATGCTGCGCGGGCGACCCTACATGGAAGCCTCGCACATCACCTCGCGTATCTGTGGCATCTGCGCTACGGGACACGCTACGGCCTCGCTGCGGGCCACCGAAACCGCCCTGGGGGTAGAAATCTCGGAGCAGACCGAGTTGTTACGCAAGCTGCTATTCCACGGCGAGACGCTGGACAGCCACATCCTTCACGTTTACATGCTCGTCGCCCCCGATTTTTTGGGTGTGGGCAGCGTGCTGCCGCTGGCCGCTTCCCATCCTGAAGTAGTCAAACGAGCGCTCCGCATGAAAAAACTGGCGGGCGACCTGTGCGCTTTGGTCTCCGGGCGACACACGCACCCCATCGCTATGACCGTGGGCGGCTTTACCCATCTGCCCACCGTTAAAGAACTGCTGGCGATGAAAGAGCGTTTGGTCGCTGCCCGCAAAGACTTGGACGAGACCATCGCTCTGCTCAAAACGCTTCCTTGGCCGCAGTTTGAGCGCGAGACGGAGTACGTATCGCTTAAAAAGGAGGACGAGTACGCCTATATAGACGGCGTTATCGCCACCACAGACGGCTTTACCTACTCATTGCCCGACTACCGCAAAGTGACCAACGAGACGCTGGTTCCTCATTCAACAGCCAAACACTGCAAACATAACCGCGAGAGCTACATGGTCGGCGCGCTGGCCCGTTTTAATAATAACTACCGGCAGTTGCACCCCAAAGCCAAAGCCGTGGCCGAGGAGTTTGGCATGCAGCCCATCGTTACCAACACCTTCCTTAACAGCGCGGCCCAGGCCATAGAGATTGTCCACTGCGTCGAAGACAGTATCCAACTAATTGACCAGTTGGCAGGGCGGGGCATTGAGGAAGAACCGCTTTACCAGTTCCAGGGCAAAGGCGGAGAAGGCGTCGGCTCTTGCGACGTGCCGAGGGGAATTCTATTCCACAACTACGTTATCGACGACGATGGCCTGATTGAAGAAGCCAACTGCATTATCCCCACCGGCCAAAACTACGCCAACATGGAAGCCGATATGCGCGCCCTGGTGCCGCAGATTCTAGATCAGCCCCAGGAAAAAATCACCCACATGATGGAGATGTTGATCAGAGCCTACGACCCCTGTATTTCTTGCTCAACTCACTTTCTTGAGGTAGAGTTTATCGGTAATTAGTAATTAGTAATTAGTAATTAGTAATTAGTAATTAGTAATTAGTAATTAGTAATTACCGATTGGTAATTAGCAATTGGTAACTGTTTGTGAAAGCCTAAAGCGCTAACTACCAATATCTAATTATCCTAATAAGAGTTGTCTCTGTTCAAGACAGGTAGTTACATAAATGGAGCATACATCTTTTGACACGCTTATCATCGGACTGGGCAACCCTTTGCGCGGCGATGACGGGGTGGGCGTGCGCGCAGTCCAAATGCTGGCAGAGCAGACGCTTCCTGCCAGTGTAGAGGTAATAGACGGCGGAACCCGGGGGCTGGATATTATCAACCTGATGACGGGCCGGCGACGGGTCATCTTGATTGATGCTGCCGACGTGGGTAGACCGCCCGGTCAATTCGCTCGTTTTACCGTGGATGAAGCCCGTTTTTTGGGGAGCGATCAACATTTTTCGGTCCACACTGCCGGGCTGCGTGACGCTCTGCTGCTGGCTCAGGCGCTTGACATGCTGCCCTCGGAAGTTATCATCTTTGGCGTGCAGCCGGTCCACCTTGAATGGGATAACGCCTTGAGCGCGAAAGTTGAAGCAACGTTGCCCAATTTAGTTGAAGCTGTGCTGGCCGAAGCAGCAATTAGCATAGGAGTTAACACGAGCCTTTGGCACACCACCAACAATGAAAATAAGGATGAACGATGAATCGGAAGGATGATTTTTTTTCATCATTCATCATTCATCATTCATCATTTTATTTACAGAGGAGATAACAACTATGGCTAAAATCTTGATGATTGACGATGATCCCGATATTGTGATGGCGACTCGTATCCCCCTGGAAGCAACCGGCTACGAGTTTCATGCCGCAAATTGCGCTGATGAAGGGTTAGAAAAAATTAAAGCGTTAAATCCCGATCTCATCATCCTGGACGTGATGATGGAAACGGCCACCGAGGGGTTTCAACTTTCTCTGAAGTTACGGGATCCTTCTCCCGATGCCGAGTACGCCGCCTATCGTCATATCCCCATTCTTATGCTGACGGCAGTCCATACCACCACCCCGCTTCGCTTTGAGCCTGACGATGATTACCTGCCCGTGGATGCCTGCTTAGACAAATCGACCAACCCGGATGAGATGCTGGCCAAAGTAGCGGAACTGCTAACAAGGGAGTAAGGAGTAAGGAGTAGGGAGTAGGGAGTAGGGAGTAGGGGAACGCCAGACTACTGCCTGCTGCCTTCTTCCGTGCCTTACTTTCTGCTTCCTGTTATCCTGTTTGGCAGGAGGGTACAGTTTTGCACCCAATCTCCACATTGTCACCCCAAAGCAGCACATTAGCCGAGGAAGAGCTGGTTAGCAGTCTATCCTGGCTGATTGCTTTGCGCTGGCTGGGCGGGGTGGGCGTGCTGCTGGCTACGTGGTTTTCTACCGGCATTTTGCGTCTCAATATTCCGACTACCCCCTTGTATCTGTTGGGTATAGGCTTGTTGGCCTACAATGCCTTGCTTTGGTGGGGATTGGGTCGGTTAAATGTTAGACCCGCTACCTCTAAAGTTGTCTATCAATGGTTTGCCCGGTTTCAGATTGGTTTGGACTGGATGGCGATGACGCTGCTGATACACTTTTCCGGCGGCATAGAGAGTCCGGCCATTTTTTATTTTTTATTCCACATTACCATTGCCTCGTTATTGCTTCCTCATGACCGGGGATTTCTCTACGTCACGTTGGGGCCTATCCTGGTTGGCGGGGTAGCGTTGCTGGAATATACGGGGGTGCTGCCCCACATTAGCGTATTTCAACAACCCCATCACAACGACCCTATCTACATAGGAGGCGTTCTCTTTTTCTTTACCAGCGCTTGCTACGTAATGGCCTACTTCTCAATGACCATCTCGCACCGGCTGCGTCGGCGCGAAGACGAGTTGACCGGCCTCTATAAAAGCGTGCAGGCCGCCGCCTCAACGCTGGATTTAACCGAAGTGTTGAATCGGTTAGCGGAGGCCACTACCAAATCCTTAAGGTGCAAAGGGGCGGCTATCCGGTTGTTGGACAAGACAGGTAATTCTCTGGAGATGACGGGAGCCTATGGCTTGAGCCAGACTTATATCACCGGAACCCCCATTGAGATTGCCCAGGCCCCCATTGACCAGGAAGTTCTTTTGGGCAAAACAGTCCTTGTTCCCGATGCAACCCGCGATTCCCGCCTGCGCCATCCCGACAAAATGGCCGCCGAAGGCATTCACACAATCCTCAGCGCGCCGCTCATTGGCAAGCAAGGGCCTATTGGCGTTATGCGGGCATACGGTAGTACCGCGTACCACTTTTCTGAGGGCGATGCCGACTTTCTGGGCGCTATTGCCGCTCAGGGCGTGGCCGCTATTGAGAATGCTCAGGCCTACCAACTGCTGGAGGAGTTGGACAGGAGCAAGTCTCAATTTATACGCATTGCCACTCATGAGTTGCGCTCGCCAACTCGGGTCACGTTAAGTTTGCTAAACGTTCTCAACCAGGGATACGTGGGCGATTTAAATGAGAAACAGGCCGACCTGGTAAATCGAGCGCGGCGACGCCTTCAGTTTTTGCAAAGGCTTATTGACGATCTGCTTGACCTGGCGGCAGGTAAGGCAGAAGTTCTGGGCACAAGTCGGCAAAGCATTATCTCTTTAAACGACGTGGTCCAAGAGCTATATACTCGTTTTGAAACGCCGGCTCAAGACAAAGGGCTTGCCTTGCGGCTAGAACGCCCCGATGAGATATTAAACATTCAGGGCGATGAAAACGAACTGGATCGAATGGTCGGCAACCTGGTCGGAAACGCCATTAAATACACCCAAAAAGGCAAGGTGCGCTTGCG
>JAJRVO010000501.1 GCA_024277275.1 Chloroflexota bacterium | reverse complement strand
CGTGACTCCACTCTACGCCGCGCAAGGCCACAAATTGACCGGGAACAGTGGCGTTGATAGTTTGGGAGAGAGTTTTATCCCACTCATTTTGCGACAAGCGCCAGCCGTGGTCGGTTAAGCCGTAGAAGTGCAGTCCGGCGGCCCGAGCCACAGCCAGGGCATAGTGAGGCGGGCCGGCGCCGTCGGAGTAGGCGGTGTGGGCGTGCAGGTGGCCCCAGTAGGCGTTCATTCCGTCGGGTAGGGCGGCGGGCGGCGGAGGCGTAGCGGGCGGCGGGGGCGGGGTGGTGGGAGCGCCGGGGTTGGGGTCCGTCCGCACAAAGTCGTGGGGCATCGAGTTGGTGTCGGTGAGCCAGACGCGTTGGAGGCTGTGGGGTTCGGGCGCGCCGGCGTCGCCCTCAAGGCCCAAAGCGGCGTAATCGCCGTTGCGATAGGCCACGCTGTCCAAAATCTGGTCGTCGGGGCCGAGAAGCAACAACTCATCCCCCGTGTTTGAAAGCGACCAACTGCCGCTGCCCCAGGCGGTATACCTGGTCAACGTACCGGCTTCAAAGGTGGGGGCTACCCCAAAACGTGCCTGAAAATCAACCGTGTTTTTAGCCACAACCAGGCAGGCTCCAGCCGGTAGCGTTGTCCCGGCAGGGAGTTTGACCATGCTTTCGCCGCCGCCTTTAATTTCCTCATCGCCCACTTTGTAGCCGGTCAGGTTAACGGTTGCGGGGTTGGGGTTGCATAACTCTACAAACTCGTCGCCTTCTGTGGAGGGGGTGACGCCGTCGTACAAAAACTCGCTGATGAAAATGGGGGAGACAGGCACGGCGGTGGTGAAGGTAAAAACATAGTTGGCAGTCATATTTTCCGGCGTATCATCTTGATCGGTTACTTGATTTCCAGCTACAGTCAGGGTGCAGGCAGCGTTGTTGGGCAAGTTGGCGTTTGGGGTGAGGGCAAAGTAATCGGCACTAGCGGGCGGGGCAGGCGCAGCGCTGAAAGCAACCGGAACGCCGGTTGGACACTCCAGGGAAAATGCGTTGGCCGTGGTCGTCACAATTTCGCTGAATTGGATATTGATAACGGTGTTGGTTGCTACGTCTGTCGCGCCGTTGGCGGGTGTGGTAGTAATGACGCGAGGGGGGCTACAACCGGAAAATTTTGAGCCGTCTATCTTTGTGCCCGGCGAGAAGGGCACGCCCCCCGACCCCGCCGCCATCGAGTGTTTGACCAGGGGGGCAGCGCCGGTGATGTCGGGGTCGCGTGTGAGGGATTGGTTATCGCCGCCTTCGCCGTCGTAGGAATAAGTGGCCTGATTGGTTACACCGTCGTTGAGGGTGACTGTGTCGCCACCATTATTCAAATTAAGCGACCCGGCTACTTGGACAATTGCGTCGCCGAATGTACCGGAGGGCGTTCCTCCGCCAAAAACCACAGCAGCGCACTGGTCGGGCACAATTGTCGCCCCTGGAAAAGTGTGGCGGATATTGCTGTTATCGGACAACGTCCAGCCTGAAATATCGACCGCGTTGCCGGTGTTGTTTACAATTTCGACAAATTCATCGTTGCTTGCATCCCTTACGCCATCGCCATTGGCGTCGCCGTTGGCGGGGTCCGGGTCGGCGTGGATTTCATTGATAACCCAGTTGCCGGCCGGGGCAACCACCGTGAAGGTGAATGTATAATTTGCGGTCATATTGTCCGGCGCGCCGTCCTGGTCGACAACCTGGACGGCAAAAATGGTCACAGTACACGTCTCGCTATTTGAGAAATCGGTATTTGGATTGATGGCGTAGTTTTGCGAACCGCCTGTTACTGCCGTATCGACCACATTTTGTGTGCCGCTTGTGTCGCAGACAATCTGAAACCAGTTTCCAGAGACCGTGACATCTTCGCTGAAGTTGATGCTAATATTGGCGCTAATGGCAACATCTGTCGTGCCATTGGTGGGTGTGGCGGCGGCGACGGTGGGGGGTGTGTCGCCGGTTGGGATAGTAACCTGGATATTATCTATGCCGTACTCATCCCGACTGCCACTGCCGGAGACATCGCTGCCTGTCCATTTCAGATAGTAAAAGTCGCCGCCGGCAATGTTGAGGCCCGTGAGTGTCGTTGCTTGTGGCGTAGATTGCCAGCCAAGCGCATCAGGCGCTTGAGGCGTGGTGAAATTGAGGGCTGTAACGGGCGTATATGTCGAGTTGTCTGGCGAATGAGAAAAATTTAAAGAGTTCGCGCGGTTTTCATTGTTGAGGTGCCAGATGTCGTAAGAGAGGTTTAATTGGGTAATTGTTAATCCGGTAGTGTTTTGGAGGCGTAGGATGATATCGCCGGGCGTAAAGTCGCTTCCAATTGGTTGTATGCCCAGAATATTATTCCCGCCGCCCACATCAAAAGCATGAACGCCCCCAGTGCCTACATTACCGGGTGATGGACCCCTGGCAAAATCACCTGATGTTTGGGCATCCCCAAAAGACACGCTTCCATCCGAAAATCCGGTAATTATCCACATATCCGAGTCTAATTGCCCTGTCGCAGGATTAGAGGCAAAACCATCCCCGGCAAAAGCGTCGAAGTTTTCAGAGAAGGGTATGGGGCCGTTTGCATAAGTTATGGACGGGGGTCTAAGCGCCAAGAGCAAGACAGACAACAGGATAGACGCGACAAAAAAGCAGATAACTTTTTCCCGGTTCCGGTCATCAAGTAGTAGCATCTTGGTTCCCTTAAGGAGTGTCTTGCCGTTGTCTGGGGACGGCAGTGGCGATAAGTTTGCCACAGATTAACGAAAATGCCAATTTTTTCTTTACACCATTAAGGATGATTAAGAAACTGTTGATTTTGACGTTTAGAATTTACGGGTTTCAAGAGTGTTATTGCCAATTTTTGATGTATGTTTTATTATCTTCTATCCGGGCCAAATCCCCTTGGGTCTTGGAGTGGGTACAAAGGTTGTGTTAAGCGTAAGCTCTAAACGCCATATAACGAGAATAGAAAAGAACCAGCGCATGAAAGATGAAGCCAAGACCAAAGCACAGCTTATTGCCAAGTTAGCCGAACTACGCCGGCAGATGAAAACCGATGTGGAGCAGCAAACCGTTGCGCTCAAGAATGCCAATCAACAACTGGCGGCGCTCTACAAAGTAGGACAGACCATCACTGCTCCACTCCGGTTAGACGTTGTGCTGGATACTATTGCTCTCAGTACGGTTGAACTGTTAAACACAGATACGGGCGTTATACTTCTGCTTGACGAGGCCGCTCAAACTTTAAGCATCAAAGGTTCTTATGGTCTGAGTGATGCGGTTGTAAAAGGCACTCGGGACCGTGTTGGAGAAAGCATTGCCGGGCGGGTGGCGCAAACGGGCCGGCCGATCATTGCCAATGATCTACCCAATGATCCCCGTTTTTATAATCCCTCCACTAAGCAAGAAGGGCTTTTGGCTTGCGCCAGCGTGCCTTTAGTTATTGGGAAAAGAATCATTGGCACGCTGGATGTGCATAGCAAAACCAATCGTTACGCGTTTAACCAGGAACATATTCAAGTTCTAAATATGCTGGCCAGCCAGGCTACCATTGCTATTGAAAATGCCCGTCTTTATGAAGAACTTGAACTGGCCTATGATAAGCAGGAAATGCGAGTGCAAGAGCGTACGGCCAAGTTGGTGGCGGTTAATGAACAATTGCAGCAAGAAATCATCGAGCGTAAACAGGCAGAGCAAGCAGTACAACACCTGGCCGAGCAGCGCAAGCAGCTTCTTTACGCCTCCCAATCTATGCTTTCCACATTGTCCCTTGATGAATTAGTGTGGCAAATTCTGCAAGCCCTCCGCCAGGTATTAAGTTATGACATATGCGAACTTTATTGGCTTGATGAAGAAGCCGGTGTGTTGCGTCCCTTTATAAGGGTTGGCACAGAACACGTCCCCAAAAGCCTTGATACATGGACAATTCCTCTTGGGCAGGATATTGTTAGCGCTGTAGCAGTATCAGGACAAGGGGAATTGATAAATAATGCCCATCGCGATCCTCGTTCTGTTTATCCTGAAGCAGTACAAATAGAGTACGAACATCTCATTAGTATTCCGCTTAAAACACAAGAAAAAACACTGGGCGTCTTTAACATTAGTCGAAAAACAGACCCTCGCTTTACAGAGGACGAGTTTGAACTGGTACAGTTGTTCATTGCTCAAGCTACTGCATCTATTTATAGCGCCCAGCTTTACACTGAGGTTAAGCAGCGGGCTGCGGAACTATCTACAATGCTGGAAACAGCCAAAGCAGTTTCATCGACGCTTGATCTGGAAGAAGTATTAACGCTCATCGCCGAACAGATGGCAATAGTGATTGGCGTAACCAGTTGCACGCTCTCT
>JAJRVO010000500.1 GCA_024277275.1 Chloroflexota bacterium | reverse complement strand
AGTGTTGGCGGCTGCAAACAAGAAAAATCAACCGCCAAGAACGCAAAGAACGCCAAGTTTTCTTTTTTTCTTGGCGCACTTGGCGTCTTGGCGGTTCAAAACAACAATCAATCAGCCCCAACACTCAAGCGGGAGACTATCCGATTTTGGATTTGCGATTATTTAATAAAAGATTGACGAACTCCCCCCAAACAGGTATATTATCATCAGGTATTAGTAAACCGATTCTAAAAGCAAAATAGAGAGACTATCATGACAACCAAAACCGATGAAAATGGACCATTCAGGGAGTTTATTTTTGAGGATTGGCTGCGCGAGGGCATAGAGGGTGTTTGTAATCGGGCCAAGCACAGAAAAGCCCGTTTCGACACTTCCGGCTTTGAGAGCCATATGCGCAACGCCTGCAAAGAGCAACTACTGGCTATGCGCAGCCTGGTCGACAGCTTTATTGAGGTTGTTGATAAACAAGAAGAAGAAACAGAGAAAAGTTAAGAAATCAACTCCGGCGGCAGGTGATCAAAACGGTTGATGTGACGCACATCCAGCGTGCCGTCGGGACGGAAATCGACCCGGCTGATGGCCGTGTTGTAGTGGTGATAAAAGATGCGTTGCCCCGGCAACTGGTTCAGCAACGCCTTCATCAAGGCATCAATAAAACCGCCGTGCGACACAATGGCAATCCGTTCATCGCTGTCAGCCAGCTTACCTAACTGATAGGCCACCTTAATCGCCCGTCCGTAACACGCTGAACGCAACTCAAATCCGCCGCGCCACCAGCCATCCTCGGTCACTTCATCCGGCAAAACGTAGTTTGGAAACTCGGCCAAAATCTCAGAATGGGTTTTGCCGGGATACCCCACCTTGCCCCGACCATCGTAATGATCCAAAAACATACCGCCCGCTTCATGGATATCAACCCACACTTCAGGGGTCAAACCCAACGCCTCTCCAATAGGCCGGGCAGTTAGTAGGGCGCGATACATTGCGCTGCAATAGAGGCGCGTAATATTATAATCGTGCCGATTTTTAACGGACGTGTCCTCCGCCAAAACGCCCAGCCTGTACTCCGGGTCAACGCCGTTAGCCAGGTGTTGGGCCACAAATTCGGCTTGACGTTGCCCCAACTCCGTCAGAGCCGGGTCATAAACGCGGTCGCTCTGGTCAGCCAGCGCATTGTTGGTCGATTGACCGTGCCGAACAATATAAAGTTTCATCTAAGATTAATTCACTTTCAGAAAGTTATTCAGTGATACGTGATGCGTGACAAAAATCGGCTCACGCATCACGCATCACGTGTCACGTGTCAGAAAGCCTCTAGCATCGACGGAAAAACCCTGCCTGGACAGCTATGCCTCGCGCATACTCAAACCGATGCGCCCGCGCTGCGCGTCAATCTTTACCACCTTCACCTTAACAACATCGCCCACGCTAACCACCTCAAAGGGATTTTTAACGAAGCGGTCGGCCAGTTGGCTAATGTGGACCAGCCCATCCTGCTTGACCCCAATATCAACAAAAGCCCCAAAATCGACCACGTTGCGCACGGTTCCGTTTAAAATCATCCCCTCCTTCAAATCCCCTATCGACAGCACATCCTGACGCAGCAGGGGCGGCGGCAACTCATCGCGGGGGTCGCGGCCCGGCTTGGCTAACGCTTCCAAAATGTCGACCAGCGTTAGTTGGCCGACTTCGAGCAGCGCGGCCAAATCGTCCAGCGATTCTTGCCGGCTCAGGCGTTCAATTTTAGCGGGCAAGTCCCGTTCGTCGCCCCGCACCTCAAGATACTCAAAGAGTCGCTCAACTACCGGATAGCTTTCCGGGTGAATAAAGGTGTTGTCCAAAGGTTGGACGGCGTCTGGGATTTTCAAAAAACCGATGGCCTGCTGGTAGGTCTTGTCGCCCAGGCCCTTCACCTTTTTCAAATCTTTGCGGCGACGAAAAGGTCCGTTTTCCTCTCGGTGCTTCACTACCGCATCCGCCACCCGGCGACTGATTCCGGCCACGTAGCTCAACAGCGGGGCGCTGGCCGTATTCACATCGACGCCAACGTGATTAACCGCGCTCTCAACCACAGCATCCAGCGTGCCGGCCAACTGTTTCTGGTTTACATCGTGCTGGTAAAGTCCCACCCCAATAGATTTAGGGTCAATTTTGACCAGTTCGGCCAGCGGGTCTTGCAGCCTGCGGGCAATAGAGACAGCCCCCCGCATACTCACGTCCAAATCGGGAAACTCGGCCCGGGCCAGCTTGCTGGCCGAGTAAACCGACGCCCCGGCCTCGTTGACAATCACATAGGCCAACTCCCGCCCCTTGCCTACTTGAGACCGCGCCTCGCCGATGACCTCGGCGGCCAGGGTTTCGGTCTCGCGGCCGGCCGTGCCGTTGCCAATAGCGATGATATTGGCCCCCTGCCCAATTAACTTGAGCAACATAGTTTTGGCCTCTGCCCAGCGTTTTTGCGGTGGGTGGGGATAGATGGTTGTGCCGCCCAAAAACTTGCCGGTCGGGTCGACCAGAGCCACTTTGCAGCCGGTACGAAAACCGGGGTCAACGCCGATGACGGTTTGGCCCCGCATTGGGGCTTGCAGCAAAAGCTGGCGCAGGTTGGCGGCAAAGGTATCTATGGCGTGTTCGTCGGAACTACCTGTTAGTTCGCCGCGCAGTTCGGTGGTAATAGAAGGGGACAGGAGACGCTTATAGCCATCGGCCACAGCCTGCCTGATGTGGTTGCTAAAGATGGAGCGAGGGTTGGTAATCATCTGTTTCTGGATACGCTGAATGAGTTCCTCGTCCGGCCCATCCAGTTTTACTTTGAGGATGCCTTCTCGCTCGCCCCGGTTGATAGCCAGCAGCCGGTGCGGGGGGATTTTACTTAACGCTTCCCGGTAGTCGTAATAAAGTTGAAAAATGCCGCGCTCATCTTTTGATTCATCGGCTGCCGTAACAACCAGCCAGGCCTCTTTGCGGGTTCGGTTACGCACAGCAGCCCGAATACCGGCATCTTCGGCCACGCTTTCGGCCACAATATCGCGCGCTCCGGCCAGGGCATCTGCCGGGGTTGGCACGTCGTCATTAAGAAAGGACGTCGCAATTTCAGCCGGGTCGCCCGCAGTTACATCCTGGTTCAATATTTGCTCGGCCAGCGGCTCCAGCCCCCGTTCTCGGGCAATAGTAGCCCTGGTGCGGCGTTTGGGTTTGTAGGGCAAGTACAAGTCTTCGACCGCTTGCAGCGTGGCCGCCGTTTCGATACGAGTCCGCAATTCGCCGGTCAACTTGCCCTGCTCGTCGATGCTTTTGAGAACGGTTTCTTTGCGGGCATCCAGGTTACGCAGGTAGGTTAGTCTCTCTAACATGGTGCGTAGTTGAGCCTCATCCAGCCCGCCGGTTACTTCTTTTCGATATCGAGCCACAAAAGGCACGGTGTTATCGGCGTCAAATAGTTCAATAGAGCGAGCCACCTGACCGGATTTTACGTCCAGGTCGGCGGCAATGGTTTTGGCAAAATCTATGGTCATACAATTCCTCTGGGTTCATCAGAAATTAACCGGGGTAGAATAGCATGAAACAAGTAACGGGGCAAAGAAAGATTTTAGAGCCAGCACGTCCCATCCACACAAACCGGGCCGGAAACCGGCGGCTTGCCGTCGATGGCCCGCAAAACGGGACTGGTCATATGTCCCCAACCGGGCAGAAAAGCGGAGAAGCGTCCTGCCTCGCCGCCGGCCACAAACAGGTGGATATCGTCAGGGCGCGGGACAATGGGGATACGAGCGTCTGGTTCTCGTTTGTACCAGCGCGGCAAGTTGCGGTTGTAAACCTGGCCATAACGATGCTGAAAGCTAACATCGGCAAAGGTGTTTTTGGTGTTCATCCACAGATAGCTGCGCACGTCGTTGCGGGTCCAGTTATGCCCGGCGATGGTCGCCGCGTGTTCAGGGCCAATCACTACCGCGCAAGAACCGCTGCTGACGGCGTTGTTGTGGGCAATCGTACTCATCGCCGAGACAATGCTGTCAAGAATCCCTTCCGGATCATCGGCCACGTGATTGGTGACGCTGTGGGGAGACTCCGCTCCAATGACAAAGACGGTACTGTCATCGGGGGCGTAGCCTTGCTCAACGTGGTAGGGCGCCCAGGGACTGGCTTCTTCATTCTCGGCGATGCAAAAGGCGTACTTGCCGGGGTGGCCCAGGGTGCTTTTATCGAGGTCGCCGGGCCAACCGCCCCCAACATTTAGCAGGATCAAACGAATAGCCCGCCCAATAGTGGCATTGGCCCGGTTGCCGGAGCCGAAAACGTTGCTGCCCGCGTTCATACCAATCTGGCGGCGAATTGGCCCGTTGACCACCAGCAGCGGGGCGGCCATATGGGTGGTGGCCTGAATGCCGTTCAGGTTAAAGTGGGAGTCGCACATCGCCAGTATGGCCGCTCGCGCCACCGGGGCGTAATCGGGTTTGCAGCCGGCCATAACCATGTTGATAGCCAGCGTCTCGCGGGTCAGGTTGCCCCACCGAGGCGGCACCCGCGCTTCCACTTTATCGGGCTGGCCCCCCAAAGCGGCCACCACTGCCGCCACCTTTTCCGGGGTGGGGGGGACAACGGGCATGCCGTCAGTCCAACCTTGTTCAAAATACCACTCAATCAGGTCGATTTGTTTATCAGTTGCCTGTTCGGGGCTGTTAATAATTGTTTGTTGAGGGTCAATTGTCATATCACACTCTCCAAATTAATGAGGGAGTTCAGTTTCTGTTAAAAATGGAGTGCCATAATAAAGAAAGAGCGCAGATAGATCTGCACTCTTTGATAATTAATTGTACTCTTTACCATTATTTTTGGCGAATAAAAGCCGGTCGCTTTATGCCACGCTCTTAAGGCTAAATCGCCGGAAAACGCGGACAGAGACCGTTACAGGCAAGCTATCAATCTATCCCCCCAAAAAGGCCCGCCGAACCTCCGCGTTATTTATCAACTCCTGGCCGGTGCCTTGATAGCTATTTTGACCTAATTCTAACACATAACCCCGGTGGCTGGCCTCAAGACCCTGCCGGGCATTTTGCTCAATCATCAGCACCGTCAGGCCAATCTCTTTATTTAGGCGCTCCACGTTTTCAAAAATCATGCGGGTAATCAAGGGAGCCAGCCCCGCCGAAGGTTCATCCATAAGAATCAGTTTGGGTTCCAGCATCAATGCCCGGCCAATTTCTAACATGCGTTGCTCGCCGCCGCTCATAGTGCCGGCCATTTGCGCGCGTCGTTCGGCCAGTCGGGGAAATAGGCCCAAAACGTACTCTATCCGCTCGGCGATGCGCTTTTTGTCCTTCTCGATGTACATGCCCATTTCCAGGTTCTCTTTGACCGTCATTTGGGGAAAGATGCTGCGTAACTGGGGTACGTTGGAAATACCCGCCCGCAAAATTTGCTGCGGGCGTTTATTGGTGATTTCCTGTCCATCAAAAATTACGGTTCCCTTTCGTATCTTCAAAAAGCCGTAAATAGTTTTGAAAACTGTTGACTTACCGGCTCCGTTTGGCCCGATAACGCACACAATCTCGCCGGGGTAAACCTCCAGACTAACGCCCTGGAGAATATCAAAATCAGTGTACCCGGCATAGATATCTTTAGCTTCCAGGAGGGGTTTGTTATTACCGTTGGTTTGTGTTGACATACCTACCTCATTTTGGATTTTGGATTTGCGATTTTGGATTGGAATGACTCAATATCAATCCAAAATCCAAAATCTAAAATCTAAAATCGGATTATGTTCCAAAATATGCTTCAATCACTTCTTCATTGGCCTTGATTTCGTCCGGGGTGCCTTCGGCCAGTTTTTGACCGTAGTTGAGTACGTAAACCCGGCTGCACATGTCGGAAATAAATTGGATGTTGTGCTCAATCATCAAAAAACTTATGCCTTGATCTTTATTCAGCGCCCGGATGCGATCTTTGATGGTTTCGATCAGCGTTGGGTTAACCCCGGAGGTCGCCTCGTCCAGCAAAATCAGATCGGGATTGGGCATCAGGGACATGCCGATTTCTAACAAGCGGCGCTGACCGCCGGACAGATTGCCGGCCTTTTCATTGGTCAGGTGATTAATCGTCAAAAAATCAATCAATTCCCTGGCCCGTTGTTCGGTGTCTTTGTGGCTGGGTTTTAACATCTTCCACAGGGTTTCGCCGCGCCATTGGCGGCTAATTAACATATTTTCCAACACCGTCATTTTGCGGTAAACACGAATCACCTGAAAGGTACGGGCCAATCCCAAATGCGCTACCTGATGCGGTTTTTTACGGGTAATATCTACCCCTTTGAATAAAACCTGGCCGTTATCAATATCCTGCACTCTGCTAAGGCAATCAAAGAGCGTGGTTTTGCCGCTCCCGTTGGGGCCGACCAGTCCCACGATTTCGCCGGGATAAACGGCAAAATCAACTTCGTGGACGGCAGCCAGGCCGCCAAAATATTTGCTGACAGATCGCCCCTCAAGCAAAGGTTGCCGGCTATGGTTTGCTTCTTGACCGTTAGGTTTGCTCATTAGTCCGACTCCTTCTTTGACTGATACTCAGTATCCTCGTTTTTGCCAACCCATTTACCCACAATCTTTTGCAGCGACGTGCCCGACCTATCGCCAAAGAAACCGGTGATGCCGTTAGGCACAAACAGAACAATGATGATGAGCAAAATCCCTTGCGCCATCAAATGATAATCGCCAAGATTAGCCCAAACAATGTCGCGCAGCCAATAGATGATGGTTGCGCCAATGACCGGCCCGGCTACCGTACCCAAGCCCCCCATCATCGACATCATGACCATATCAATAGTGCGACGCTCGATAAAAACGATATCGGGGTCGATATAAGTGTTTTGAAAAGCCCAGATACCGCCGATGAGTCCGGTTAGGAAAGCGGCAATTCCAAACGCAATGAGTTTGTGGAGCGTGGTATTGATGCCGCGCATTTCGGCGCCAACTTCGTCCTCGCGGATAGCTACCAGCGACGCGCCAAACTCGCTGCGGCGAATCCACCACATCAGGGCTATAATGAGAATCATCAAAGTCATCAAGCCGTAGTAGAAAAGGGGGCGGTTGAGGTAGGGGGTCAAATTTAAGCCTTCACCGCCGCCGGTCAGGGGTTTGGCGACACGGATAACCTCGCGCATAGCCACAAAGGTTCCTAACATAGCAATGGAGAAATAGGGGCCGCGCAGTCGCAAAGTCGGCATACCAATAAGCTGAGAAAAAATGGCAGACACAATACCGCCAAAAGGTAAAGCCAGCAAAAAGGTCCACAACGCCAGCTTCCGCACGTTTTCCGCTGTCTCCGGCGAAAAGGCGCAACCAGCGTGGCAGAGATATCAATAAACCAGGGTTGGGCCATCAAAACGCCCACGGTGTACGCGCCGATACCAAAAAAGACCGTGTGTCCAAAATCAACATAGCCGGTAAAGCCGCCAATCAAATTCCAATTGCTTGCCAGGATAATCAACAAGAACATTTGGGTAAATCCAAAAATTTGGGCCGGGCTTGTGTTGGGTAAATTAGGAAAGATTACAAGATAGATAATTATCAGCGCCAGCAAAATCGGCAGCAAGACGTTGTATTTTCGAGCTGTTATTGCCATTGTTGTCATATCAGGTCCCCTCCTCCATTTCCATTGGTCGCAGGCCGCTCAGCAAGCCCTGGGGCCGGGTAATCAAGATAAAGACCAGGATGCTAAAGGAAGCAACAATTGCCAGATTGGTGCCAATCCTGGGCACAAAGGTGGCAATCATAGTTTCGGTGATGCCCAGCACCAGGCCGCCAACCAACGCCCCGGGAATACTGCCCAACCCGCCCAAAGCGGTAATGGTAAAGGCCCGCAGGGTAAAGGGAGGCCCCATATAAGGAAAGACGGCTTGCGTCGGGCTAATCATCATCCCGGCTGCTCCTGTCAAGGCCACACACAAACCAAAAGTAATAGCGTAAACTGTGTCAATTTCTATCCCTACCATTCGAGCCGCGTTCTTATTTTGAGCCGCCGCCCGAATAGATTTACCCAGCCGCGTGCGATGTAAAAACAGATACAACGCGCTTAACATTATCAAAGCGCCCACAAAAACAATTGCTTTGATGTTAGACATGGTTACATCACCCATACGTATAGCCCCGGTATAAGCTACGTCAACGGAACGAGGACTGGCCGAAAAGAAAAGCTTTGAGATGTTAGCAAATGTAATCGACAACCCAAATGTGACCAACAACGAAACCAGGTGGGGTTTTTCGACCACCCGATTGATTAAAAATTTCTGCAACAGGTATCCAAAACAAAACATAACCGGCATAATAATTATCAAAGATAAGAACGGGTCCATCCCCTGGTAGCCGATACTGATTAAATAAGTGAAAATCGGATTGAGGGCTTCAAATTTAAGCTGCTCCATCAGATAGTCGGGGGGTTCGCTAAATAACCAGGCCATAAAAGCGCCCATCATGATAAACTCGCCGTGGGAGAGGTTAATTACGCCCATAACGCCCCAAATAATTGAAAAACCAAGCACCATCGCCGCGTAAAAACCACCCAACAAGATTCCGTTAATCAGAGCCTGTAAAAATTGATCCATAAGTTGCTCCCTTAAAAAATGGAGGAGAGAAGATAATCTTCTCTCCTCCACATTACTACTACATCACTTTACAACTGCCTTTACTGGAAATCCTCAACGCTATAACCAGAGGCGTCCAGGTCAATCCGGAAGCCATCGTAAAAGGTGTCGTCAACTTCTTCCAGACCGGCAATCTCGTACAACTCTTCCAACGCCGCTTGTCCTTCCTCAGTTTGGGCGATGTCGAGCAAGGCATTGACCACGTTCTCGCGGACATCGGCCGGCACGTCGGCGGCAAAACTGACGGT
>JAJRVO010000499.1 GCA_024277275.1 Chloroflexota bacterium | reverse complement strand
GCCATTATAGCCTCTAAATCATTGCCTTCAATGTACTCCATCGCTATGTAAAGCAACTGGTCAACCTGCCCATAGCGATACAGGCCAACAATATGGGGATGCCTTAATTGGGCAATGGCCCGGGCCTCGCGCTCAAAGCGTTTGATATAATCCGAGTCTGCCTGAAAAGGCGCGTCAATCACTTTTACGGCTGCCCATCGTTTAAGGTTAACATCACGGGCGCGATAAACGCGAGCCATCCCCCCCTGCCCCAACAACGATTCAAGATGATATTCATCCAGTTGTTCACCGAGCAGCCAATCAGCCGGAAAATTATGGCTCATGGTTTGTCTCCGGTTTTTCGGGTTGGGTTGTGCGGCTGGAGCGCGTAATCAGTTGCAGGTCTCTAATAAAGCCGTTTAGGCCATGCGCGTAGGTTTCAAGATAATCCTGGGTTATGCGGGCGGCTAAATCTTTGCGACCAACTCCTTCTAACAGCGCAACGTGAGGCCGAAAATCGCGCAGGGTGATGCGCATGACGCCGTTGGCGTCGGTCATAACGCCCCAAACCAGCGTCCTTTTATCGCTGTCGTCTTTGGCCGACATAAAACGGGTCAGGGTGCTGGTAGGAGCCACAGCGCCCACGTTTGAGAAGACCTCGCGTCCCCTGATGATATCATTCAGCATATCAAAGCTGTCCGGAACCATTTCCATCATACGGTGCAAACGGGAGGGTAAATGGGCCAGCAGCTTAATAGCGCCGACGCTAAAACTTTGGCCCATACCGGCAATTTCTTTTGCCCGGCCCAGCACCATGCCAAAACCGGCTAACGTAGCCAAATAAAGCCGCTGCGACTCGTCGAACCGGGCATAGGCTTTGGCCCGGCCTGCCGCTGTGGCAAGCTCGTAAGCGTTAAAAGCGACGATAGTTTGCTGGTGCAAATTCAGTAGATCGAAATCGTTGAGAGGGACTTCCAGAGTTATGGGATGCAGCCGGTCACGCGGCGAGCGTTGGCTGGCATCGACCGGCATAGCGATAGCCGGGTTTTCTTTTTGGGCGGATTCAATGGCCTCTAGCGCTGCCAGGCTCGCCGGACGAGATGCATTTTTGTCGCGCACCATAGTTTTCAATTATGCAATCAAGCCGGGGTCGGGGCGGTAGGCGGCGGCATGAAAAGCTCGATAAAGAATCAGAAGGTCGTTGACCGTTAACCCAAGCAAGTCGCTCCGCTGCTTAAAGAGTTGGCGCAGTTTTAGCATTGCCTTGAGATTGACTATTTCAGTTTCCGCGCTAACTTCGGGCGTCACTTGCGGAGCTTGCCGGATGAGGTCCAGTTCAGCTTTCCGAAAGTTGAAGCTGAGAGAAACAGGGCGTTCATTTGCGGGCTGAGGCGGCTCGTCCAACGCATCAAGGTAGAGCGCCCAGTGTTGAGCCTCTTGCGTCATAATTTCAGACAGAGCGACTCCCCACGCGCCGTCAAAAAAAATATGGGACTGGTCAAAAACAATGGTGTCTCCCGTGTCAAATAGGGTCAAGGCGTTGTCGCCCAAACCGCGTTCAGCCTGGCGCAGTTGAGACAGTGGAAGCCGGCTCGGCTGCGCGTCAAAATTTAGCAGAATGGGAGCGAGTCGCAGCTTATCAAGTTCCGCCACCAAATTTTTGTTCATCTTGCGACGCAAACCCGGCCACGTTGCCCGTTTAATCTCGGCCAGTGGGGTTAGCGGGGCGGGTTGATTGGATGCATCGGCAAGCAAGGCGGCCACCTGCGCTCGCACGGTTTGCGCCTTTGCCGGGCGACTTGTGCCGGGCGAACAGGCCGGTATCAAGTAGTAGCGCCCCCGCTGAATAACCCCGATATGCGCGTCGCTCAACGAAATTGGCGTGCGTCTCTCACCATAGGGGCCGGGATCAAGATAAGTTAGAATAGACATCTGTTGCCGGTAAGCGGGTAAGTCCTCGGTTTCCGTCCGGCGAACTTGCGCCATCCACGCGTCGCGCAGATTGGCAGGCAGGTTATCAGACACTCTTCCCGCCAGAAATTCCTCAAATTTACGCCAGCGATAGGCGGGATAGGTTTCGCCGGGCAGGGCATCAGGACCGCAGCCGTAGGGGCGCTGTTGTCGCCAGTAGCGATAGAGTTGGGTGTAACGAGCGGCATCCGGTTGGTTCCTGGTTACTTCAGCCAATAAGTGAGTGTAAACCCGCTCGCGCCACTCGTTAGCCAGCAAAGCATCAAATTGATGCAGACATTGAATGGCGGCCATAACCCAGGCGGTAATTCTATCAACGGCATCCAGACGAATTTGTCGCCGGTTGAGGAGGGTGTCAAAACCGTGCGTTTCATTAGCGTGACGGGCGGTGTCCTCACGCATATCGTAATCGACATAGAATTGCCAGACGCCCTCTGGGAAGGCGTCCTCCGGGTTTTTACCCGACAACTTGAGCAGTTGTTGGTAGCCCCAGATAACAGCCGCCGGTCCGGCAAAAAAAGCGCCGTACAGGGCGGCGTCAAGAGTTTTTCCAACGCCCTTAAACAGCAAGTCAATATCTCGTCTGACCGTTTTTTGAGAGAGCTTGCGTCCCTGCGATAGGCGGGTCAACCCGCTCAAAATCATACCGGGCACATTGCCGGCCGGAATCATCCGCGCCACCTGATCAACCGCTACCTCAATCTCGGGCAGAGACAGTTTAGACAGGCCAAGCGTTCCT
>JAJRVO010000498.1 GCA_024277275.1 Chloroflexota bacterium | reverse complement strand
AGCATAGCGGTTAGGGTGGGAAGGTTTTCTTTGGTTAGCATGGCGACAACGGCCCAGAGCCACATCCACCGCCAGCGTTGTTGGGTAGCGTACCAAAAGGCAAATAGCAGCGGGGTGACAACAAAGGGGTCGGCGTGAAAATCGGCGATGTTGGCGGCTTGCAGGTGGGGGTAGAGGAGGTAGACGATGGAGAAGACTAAGGCGAACCAGTCCGATTTTGGATTTTGGATTTTGGATTTTGGATTAGAGATTGAAGATTGGTCAATTGCTAGTTGTTCATTGCTAATTGCTAATTGCTCATTGTTAATTGTTAATTGTTTCCGCGCTATCCAGAAGACAGGGAGCGCGCCGAGGGCCAGGGCCAGAGATTGGGCAATGAGCAGGATGCGCACGTTGTCCCAGATAAAAAAAAGTAGGGCCAGGGGGATGAGAATTGGCTCGAAGTGTTCGGCCAGGCGGGGCTGTTGGCGGTCGCCCCAGGTGAGTTCCATGAAGCCGCCGGGACCGCGAATGGTGTTCCACATCGGTTGGTCAATGAGGGAGAGGTCGGCGGCGTAGGAGTTTAGGGTATTGTGGCGGTTGATGGTGTACCATGAAAAGTAGATGGTGTAGGCGGCAATTAAGAGAGCAAGCAGAAAGACGGGCGCAGGGGATATAAGCCGTGCAACGCGAGACACAAGATGCAAGACACGGGTTATAAAATCCGGGATTTTGGATTTGGGAGAGGAAGGTTTGTTCGGCATACGGATTTACCCGGCTTTGACTGGCTTCTGGCAGGATATTCCAGCCGGTAAGGCAGTCCCGAAATTTAAATCGTCCTGAAACTTGTTACAAGTCCACGTGATGCGTGATGCGTGACAAGCAGTTTTATCACGCATCACGCATTTTTGGACAATTATTTTTTCGGCGCTGCATAAAGTTACTTATTACTCTTCCCCGGCATCGAGTGGCTCAGACGGCTTTTTTAGCTCGGATTGGCGTTTCTGGCGCAGTTTTTGGGCAGTGGCTTGCAGGTCTTCAAAAAATTCGGTTTCGGTCAGTTCGGCGACGGTTTTTTGGCGTTTTACCTCGTCTATTTCAATGGAGAGTTGCTGCACCTGGAGTTTCAGACGTTCTTCGCGCTCTTTTACGCCCTCGACCATTTTGAAAAAGACGGAGAGGAAGGCGCTGGCTCGGGCCTGGTGAGATTGGGTGACATCGATGATGGTAGAAGATTGGGTGCGTCCCACTTGTTTCTGCACAAAGTCGTAGTTGCCGGTAGAAATGTGCCGGCACCATTCTATACTTTCTTCAATGTAGGCTGTGGCAAATCGCACCCGGCTAAACATTTCTTGCAACAGGGATACGGCTAGAATCGGATGTTGGTTAATCGCTTCCAAAACAACATTGTATTCTATTTCCATCACCTCTGCCGGTCTAAGGGCTATCACACTGTTTGAGCGCGGTTTGCGGTCCATCAGCGCCAGTTCGCCAATAACTTGGCCTGGGCCATACTGATTAAGCGTTGCTTCTTTGCCCTCAATGTCAACGCTGACAATCTTAAACCATCCTGTGCGAATGATAAAGAGCGATTCGCTGGGGTCATCTTTGCGCAGCAATACCTCGCCTTTATCCAGGCTGCGCGTTTTTATACCGGCGGCTATCTGGGTCAATACGGTATCCGGCGCGTGTTTAAATAGGGGTTGTTTTTTAAGATGCCTGATAAGTTTGGGGTCTGCTTGAGGTGTGGGCGTGTTTTTTGGCGACCATAGATTTTTGAGGCGTTCGATGAATTTGAGAGCCATTTTTCCGTGTCCCTGGTTTTTAAACGGTGTTTGTAACTGTTCAGCCTGAACACGCACTCACTGTCTTTTACGGGTAATTGGTAATTGGTAATTGGTAATTGGTTATTGGTAATTGGTAATTGGTAATTGGTAATTAGTAATTGGTTATTGGTAATTGGTAATTGGTTATTGGTAATTGGTTATTGGGCTTAATTACTATTTACTATTTACTATTTACTATTTACCAATTACCGTCATTTCAGCAACTTTGAATGGGATAGCTGAACAGCTACGTTTGTTTTATTATAAAGGCTAATACTCAAAACATCAATAGCCTTATGTCACCCCTTTGTCTCTTGTTACTCAACCCGTATCCACTCTATAACCGCTGCTACGCCCGGTTCGGTTAGGCCCAGGTTGGTTGTTATGCCGACCGGGCGGAGCGGGTTTAAGGCTTCAATTGCGCCCTTGCCGGAATTTCCTGTGCCGCTAATAATGGCGTGGCTGCATCTAAAACAGCCGCGCAGATTGCCGATTGCGCCGGTGGATTGTATGACCAGCGCCGCTTCTTTGCTTAGATTAGCGCCGGCTTCATCGGCGGCGGCAATGGCGATGATGGCGCCCGGCGGAGCTATGTCGATATAATTGGACAATGCCGTTGAGGCAGCGGGGTCAAAATGGGTGTCGAAATTGGCTATTTGAAAGCGAGGGTCTTCCTGATTACCCGGCTCAATTATGGCGATATTGTACCCTCGTTGATTAGAGGAGATGTCGTATCCATTGACAAAAATGTGACCAAAGCCCCCCACTTCCTCTCCCGCGCTGAGAACGGTTACATCCAAAAGCGGCTTTGCGGCCTTGAGAGCGGGTAGCGTGGTGATATCGCCAAAATGAAGCCGCAGGTCGTTTAAGCCGGGCCGGACGACACCCGCCGGCAGTTCAAATATGTAATCTTGCCACGTTTTAGTTATCTGTTGGGCGGGGGAGCGCCGGCCGTTTAGCTCCAAGTAGATTGACCGGACGCCGGTTTCTACTACATTCGGCAAACGCATCCGCAGAGTGATTTGCCGCGAAGTTGCGGTTAATGGCGCTAATAGCCGGGTTTCTTTTCGCTGGGCGGTTATGGGGCGATCCTGGCTCAACAGCCCCCAACCTTCGGCAAAATAGAGGGGGGCTAAAGGTGTATTAGTATCAATGAGGCGTCCAGATTGAAATCCGGATTCCTTAACCCGATAGATTTTTATGGTTGCCTCGTCGTGAATTTTTTCGACAGGCAGAATCGTTTCAACGTAGGGGATGACGCTTTGTTCCGTGGCCGTAATGTGCCTGTCGCCGTTAAGATAGCCATAGCTGTAAGGTCGAATGACGATGTATTTGATGTTGAAAAAGCGCAATACTTCGGCGGCGGCGGCTCGGTCGGCCTCCAACTGTGCGGGAGGTAGAGACTTGCCGGTTTCCAGCGCCAGCAGCGAGTTGATGACGGGCGCATTGGTAAAGTATTGAAATTTGAATTCGGGGTTGCGGCTGGTATTGCCTTGCAACAGCCTTTTTTGGTGCGCGGTTTGGTAAAATTGCCCAAACATAAATTGGGTGGTCATTGCCCCGGTAATGCGGAAACCGTTGCGCCAGGCAAAGGGGATATCCAGAACGGTGAAGTCATCGGGGTCAGCGGCAATGATTTGGTAGGGTGAGGGGAGTTGCATATTGGATTGGGGCAGCGGCATCGAAGCATGTTCAAACAGAAAGAGGCAGGCAATGAGAATTAGGAGAAGATAATGTTTACTTGCCTCGCCCTTGTCAGAGAACAGACCTCGAAGGTTTACACGAGGTTCTTGTTTGATGCTAGATGATGCTTGAGCCGGTTTGCGGGCCGGCAAAGTAGCATTAGAAAACCTTCGAGGTCTTGCCCACCGGCCAATTTGAACCAGGCCAAAAGCTGCCACTACGCTTAAACTCAGCAGCAGCATCACGCTGTAGCGGCTGGGATAGCGATTGCCTTTGAAAAAAGGCAGGCTTTGTAAAATGGCAAAAGGGCCGTTGACGGGAGTGGCGTGACCGTTGACGGTAATGGTCGGACCAAGTGCGAGCAGGGTAAAAACAAGGGTCGCTGCTAACCAGAACCGAAGTTTGGGCTGCCGGTAGCCGGTAAAAAGAGCGACTAGCGTTAAACCAAGCAAAACAAAACCAATGTAGATGTGTTGCCCCTTGTCAAAACCATTAATGCCGGTTTGAGCGATGAGATTGCCAAAAAAAGGGTGATGCATGGTTGGGATAATGAAGCCGAAAAGGTCGGCGCTGAAAACATCGGCAAAACCGCCCCCTTCAACCAAAAAATCACCCTCGACTCGCATATCGGGCAGCATTTGGGCCAGGATAGGGCTGATACCGATGGCAAACGTGAACAGCATCATTGTAGCAGCCCGTAGGTGAATAGCCGCCACTCGCCAGACAGATTTATAATCGAAAATCCAAAATCTAAAATCTAAAATTAAGAAGAGCCAGTAAAGGCCAATAAAAATCAAGAGGAAAGAGGCGTAAGTCATTTCGGCCCAGGTTTGAAGGCTCAAAAACAGACCGGCCATTAGCGGGTTTTTGAGCCGGCGCGGGTAGCGGTGAGTCCGTAAAATATACAGCGCCGCAAAGGGAACCCAATGCGCGCTGGCAATATTAAATTGCCCTAGAGCCACGTAAAAGAGCTTGCTGCCGGCAAAAGCGTAAAAACCGCCGGCAATGGCCGCGCTGACCCAAATAAGACTGTTGACCGTTGTCCCGTGGCCGTGGATTGTAGATTCTTTTGCGGCGCTCTGTCGCCGGTAGTGTGCGGGCAGGCTTGTGACCAGCGTATATCTGGTTAGCAGAAATGCGCCATACGCCCCAACCACAAACGTAAAGAGCATATGCAGATTACTGGCAGACACTACGCCCAGGTTTAAGGTCAGGGGCAGGGCTGTGATTGCGTTTAGGGTGGTCAGCGTGTAAAAGGCCAGATTGACGCCGATGGGATAAAACATAAAATCGCTGTAAAAAGGATTTTGACCTTCATTGAGCAGCGCGTACTTTACCCACCATAAATTCCAGGCAATGGCCGGGTCGTCGCCGCCATCGCCGGGTAGGTGAGTGGT
>JAJRVO010000497.1 GCA_024277275.1 Chloroflexota bacterium | reverse complement strand
CCACCCATATTCCGGGGCTGGACGAAATTTTAGAGGGCGGCTTGCCCCAAGACCGCACCACCGTTATCAACGGCGAGACCGGTTCCGGCAAAACGCTGCTTGGGCTGGAATTTCTTTACCGGGGCGCGCTGGCCGGAGAGCCGGGAATTTTTGTGGGCTTTGAAGAGCCGGTAGCGCAGATACGCCAAAACGCGGCCACCCTGGGCTGGGACCTGCCCGCCCTGGAACAGGAAAACCGGCTATTTTTATTTGAAGGGCAGCTTAAGCCCGACACGCTATTAAGCGGCGATTTCAGCCTTAAGGGCCTGCTGGCCGCCGTATCGGGCAAAAGCCGCGAGATGGGCGCCAAACGGGTGGTGATAGACGCCCTTGAAGTAGCGCTGCGGCTGTTTGATACCCCCCAACAAGTACGAAACGAAATGCACGCCCTGAACCACTGGCTGCAAAACTCCGGCCTTACCATTATAATGACCGTCCGCCCTCCGGCCTGGAACGTCCCTTCTCTTTTTGAAGACTTCTTTCAATCTATGGGCGATTGCGTGATTGATATGGGCGCGCGAATAGAGGGGCAAATCAGCACGCGGCGGCTGCGGGTGGTTAAATATCGCGGCTCCAGCTTTAGCCGCAACGAGTACCCGTATGTCATTACCGCCAACGGCCTGCACACGGCGCCCATTTCTACCGTGGGCCTGCGGCACAAACCCCTGGGCAAACCAATGACCACCGGCGCTAGCCGGCTTGATGAAATGCTAAACGGCGGCTATCGCCGGGCCTCGTGCGTTTTGTTTGCCGGCGCGCCCGGCGCGGGCAAAACCACCCTGGCCGCCACCTTTATTACGGCTGCTTGCGGGCGCGGCGAAAAAGTGTTATACATTGGTTTTGAAGAATCGCAAGAGGCAATGGTGGGCAATATGGCCCACGCCGGGCTAACCCTAACCCTGCATCTTAAGGCCGGGCATTTGCAATTTTTAACCGCCTTTCCCGAAGCAATGGGGGCGGAAGAGCATTATATCCGAGCCAAGATGCGGATTGACGCCTTTAACCCCAAGCACGTGGTGGTAGACGCCATCTCGGCCTGCAAGCGCATAGGCGGCAACCAGGCCGCTTTTGAGTACCTGATGCGGCTGCTTAACGTCTGCAAAGAACAGGGCATTACCATTTTGCTGGTCAATCAAACTTCCAGCGGGCCGGAAAAAATGGAATTATCCGGCAACGGCATCTCCTCAATGGTCGATACGGTCATCCACCTGACCTACCAGGAAGAGTCGGGCGAAACCAACCGGCTTATCCAAATCACCAAATCGCGCGGCTCCGCCCACTCTAACCAAAAACGCGAGTTTGCCATCACCGGCAACGGTATCCGCATTACCAACGTGTACGTGGGCGAGGGGCAGGTATTAACCGGCACAGCGCGGCAGGCGCAAGAAGCCAAAGACCTCGCCGAGGCCCAGCGCCTGGCCTACGAAATTGAAGCCAAAGAGCTGGAATTGAAGCAACTACGGCTTGTCCAGCGGCAAATAACCAACAGCGCCGACGCGCTCGCCGAAATGCGCGGCGAGGATATACCCGGCAAGCGGCCAGACCCAAAAAACCCCGATGGCAGGGAAAAGGAAGGATGAAGCATGGAGGCAAACATTCAAAGACCGGAAACTGGGAGTTCCGCCGGAAAGACGCCGTTTTACCGGCTGCGTCTTTTTGTGGCCGGCAGCGAGCCTAATTCGGACAAAGCAAAAGCTGTTCTGGCTAATTTGCGCGACAAATATCTGCGGGGATGCTGCGAAATTAACGTGGTAGACGTGTTTGAAAACTACCAGGCCGCCATTGACTACCAGATAGTAGCGATTCCCACTCTGATAGTAGAATCGCCGCCGCCCCAAAAAGTAATCGTAGGCTCTTTGAGCAATGAGGATACCGTACTGGACGCGCTGGGACTTGCGGGGCGGGAGGTGCAGCTATGAGCGACGACAGGATTCCTTACCAGGAACTACAAGAACAGCTTCAACGGGCCGAGGCCACCCTGTCTGCCCTGCGTCGCGGCGAGGTAGACCTGGTTATCGGCGAAACCCAACCTCTGGTAGTGCGATTTAAAGATTTGGTAGAGGAAAAAGATCGCCTGCTGCAAGAAACCGACCGGCTGGCAAAAGAGTGGCAAACCACTTTTAACTCGGTAGGAGACGCCATCTGGATTCTTGACGCCGAACAGCGCGTGCTGCACTCAAACAAGGCGACGGAACATATTCTTCACTGTTCCGCTCAAGAGGTTGCCGGCAAACACTGCTGGGAAGTTATTCACGGCACAACAAAACCCATCCCCAATTGTCCCCTGTTGCGAACCAAAAAAAGCCTGCAACGCGAAAGCCTGGAACTGCAACTTGGCGAACGCTGGCTTAAAGTTACAGTAGACCCCATTGTAGACGCGGACAATCAATTTACCGGCGCGGTTCACATTGTCAGCGACATCACCGGGCGCAAACAAACAGAAGCGGCGCTGCAAAACTCTTTGCAAGAAAAAACGCAGCTTATCCGTGAACTGTACCATCGCACCAAAAACAATATGCAGGTCATCATGTCTATGCTAATGCTGCAAGCCGAATTTACAGAGGACGAACAAACGCGGGACATGCTGCAAGGAACCAACAGCCGTATCCATGCTATGGCTTTAGTTCATGAAAAACTGTACCAATCGCAAAATTTATCGCGCATCAATCTGAATGAATACATCCAGGACCTGGCGCAATTGCTGGCGCAAACATACCGCGTAACTCCCAACAAAATTACCCTGGCCTTTGATTTAGAGCCGATACCCGTACTCATTGATATTGCCGTACCGTGCGGCCTGGTCTTGAATGAACTTATATCCAACGCGCTCAAACACGCCTTTCCCCATAAACAAAGCGGAGAGATTAGCATCAGGCTGCGCCGGGCGCCCGATAACGAGCTTATCATCCTGACCATTGCCGATAACGGCATTGGCATGCCCCGCAACTTTAATTACGGGCGCAGTGAAACATTTGGCCTGCAAACAATTGTGGCTATTGTAGAACACCAACTGCAAGGCAAAATTGTCTTTGAGGAAAAAAACGGGCTAACCTGCCGCATGCAATTTAAAGACAGCCACTACGAGGCAAGGGTATAACCATGCCAAAAAAGGTCAACATTTTGCTGGTAGAAGACGAGGCCATAATTGCCCTGTTGCTCAAGCGCAATCTGGAACGGGCGGGGTACAACGTATACAAGCCGCTTGCCACCGGCGAAGCGGCCGTTGAGGCCGTAAAGACCAATGATGTTGACGTAGCGCTGATGGATATTCGTTTAGCGGGCGAGATAGACGGGGTTGAGGCCGCGGAAAAAATTGTATCGCTTTGCAACACCCCAATTATCTTTATGACCGGGTACGTCGACAACGATGTTAGGGAGCGGGCGCAAGCGTTAAACCCGGTAGCTTATCTGGTTAAGCCGGTTACGCCCAATGATATAACGCCGGTAATTGCCGGCCTGTTTGGTGAAGGCGAAAAAGAAATATAGGGAGAAGGTTCAAAGAAAATATTTGCATCTTTGGCCCCTTGCGTTTAATCCTTGTAACTATTCAGCTATTCCATTTCAAAGGCGCTAAAATAGCGGTAATTAGTAATTGGTAATTGGTTATTAGCCCAAATTACTTAAGTGAAGCGGCTTACTAATTACCACTTACTTGTAAAAAGCGTCAAGTGTGTGTTCAAGCTGAATAGTTACTAATCCTATTTGGTTCTGGCTTGGAGATAAAATGTCCTTGTCCGGGTTAGGTGAGGCACAATGATAGGTTCGCTACGAGGCGAGATTGTTGATAAAGAAGAAAACGGGGTTTTGGTTGACGTTGGGGGAGTAGGCTATGTTGTGCTGACTCCCACCACGCTGCTGGATGTGCTGGATGTCGGTATGAAAACCCAAATTTTTACTCACCTGCACGTTCGGGAGCAAGAACTTACCCTGTTTGGTTTTCCCGATAAAGAGGAGTTGGAGCTATTCAGGCTGTTGCTCAAAGTGCAGGGGATTGGCCCCAAGGTGGCCCTGGCTATTCTGTCTCACATCCCCGCCGAAACGCTCCGGCAGGCGGTAGCCAGAGAAGAAGCGGCCCTGTTTGCCCGAGTGCCGGGCATTGGTCCCAAAAAAGCCAGGCAGATAGTTTTTCAACTTAAGGATAAGGTTGGCCTGGAAGATATTTTTGTGGCCGCCACGCCCATTAGCGACACCGACGGCGAAGTCATCGCCGCCCTAACCACGCTGGGATACAGCGTGGTTGAAGCGCAGGCCGCTTTACAGCAGCTTCCCCAAGAAGCTAAAAGCGAGAGCGTTGAAGAGAAGGTTCGTATTGCTTTAAGCAGCCTGGCCAGGTTTTAAGACTGCCGGCATATTTTTGCAATAATTCGGGGTAACTGGTATTCAGGTTTGGTAATTAGTTATTG
>JAJRVO010000496.1 GCA_024277275.1 Chloroflexota bacterium | reverse complement strand
CCGCCGGTGGGCAGGTTAGACCAACTGGCCCGAATGATGCCGCCGGAGTCGACCAGGGCCAGCATAATTGGATAATTTTGGTTAATTGCCCGGTTTGCCTGCCAGTAGAGCGATAAATCTCGCTCTTTGCCCGACTGCCAGGGCTTGACCATTTGCTCGCTCTCGCCCAGACCCAGCAAAGTAATATCTCCTTTGACCAGCGGCAAATCAAGTTGTTCCGATAGCGACAGGTTGGATACAGACGGCGGTGAGGCGGGTCGAACAACAACAATATGGACATCTTCAAGCAAAAGAGGAAAATCTCCGACTCGTTCTCCGGTGGTGGGACGGTCAATCCAGGCTTTAAGGTAGTAGTCGCCGGGAGGAGTGCCGGGCAAGAGGTCCAGCACAAAATCATCGTGGACAATAGCGCCCTCTGCCCAATTTTTAAAGGCAACGGGAGAGTAACTGCCCAATAGATTTCCTTCTCCCCAGACCCGGCCATCATAGTCAACCAGATTTAAACCAATCAATTCATCCGGGGCTTTACCTTGCCATTCCCAGTAAAGTTGGATGGTGGCTGTGCTGTCGGCAGGGAGTTTAGAGATGGGCTGCTTTTGCTCATTCAGCACGTTGTAGCCCAGCAACTCGGCCTGACCGACCAGCCGCACTTTGCCGGACAGGGTATGTCCAATTGCAGGCGAGGGGTAAATAAAGGCGTAATTGATGCCGTTGATGGTGACTATGTGTTCCGGCTCAAAGCTCTGATAGAATTGAATTATTCCGGGGGTGGGCATTTGGCGCTGAATTTGGTTGACATATAGCACCACGTAGTTAGAGACCAGGAACGGTTTAGCGCTACGAGAGATTTTTTCGTCGTTGACCCTTTCTACAGCTTGACCCTTAAAATAAGGCTCAAATGTAGAGTGGTACCACGAGGAAACTTTAAGTTTCTCTGCTCCCGGTAAGGAGTTTAGGTAATTTGCTGCCAGGTCTAGCCCTTCGCCCCAGCCAACCAGAATTGTGTTGGGGGCGGTTCTGCTGCCACCGGCTAGAAGGTTGTAGTGTGAAAGATAGTAAGGGGCGCTGTTTAAGGTGATAATAGCCTGCAATATGATGGCTGCGGCCAGGGCGGCGTATTGCCATTTTTGTCGTTTTAACTTTTTGGTAATCCAAACATAGCCTGTCGCTGCTATCAGATTGACTGCCGGTAAAATGGGTACAATATAGCGGTCTTGTTTTTTATCGCTGGTTGACAGGAAGATGATGAAAAAGATTATAAACAGTAAAAGCAACCAAATAACCAGTTTGCGGTTCGCCGGTTGAGAAGTTGTCTGATGCAGCGGCTTGGCGTCTCTCCCAAAAATAAGATAGGCGCATCCCAGTAATAAACCAACTGTTGTGATAGCCGTTAAACGAAAATATGTTGCAATCCAATAAAACCAAATACCGGGATCAGGGATAGGTTCGCCTAAAAAGAAGCTGCCCCTGTTATGAGGTTGATCGGCGACGGCCCCTAACCAACTGAACACTTTTTGCAGAGTTTGAAGGGGTTGCGTCCATAGGGCCGGCCAAAGTAAAAAAATTGTGAGCGCCGCGATAAGCGTCCACAGGATACCATCTTGGATATAGACCCCAACCTGGCGATATCGCTTATAGTAGACAATAGTAATAATTGCCAGCAATCCAATGAAGGGAAGCAGATAGGCTGATGTTAACTTGGTAATAAAGGCCAGACCGGCAAAAATGGCTGATAGAATTAGATATTTATATGATGGTTTTTCTGTTTGGCAGATATAAAACGTCATAATCGCCAGGCTTGAGACGGCCATAAATGCGGCTGTTAACCCGTCGTGTCCCAGAACGCGATTCATTCCAATGAGTAATGGGTCCAGCGTCAGTAACACGGCGCCAACCAGGGCTATTTTTCTCCCCAACAGTAAATTAGCCAGTTGATATATGACCGCAATACAACACGCGCTGAATACGACGATGGGAAGCCTAAACCAGAAGATTATATTGGGGTCAATGGGGTCAAAGGGTAGCGTTTGCAAAAAATCTCGATAGCTGACCGCTTGGCCGGAGTTGAAAATGTAGGCCAGGTATAACCCAAAACTGCCGGACCACATTATGGTAACGCCAGGCGAGAATGAGAAGATGATTTCCCCAAAGCGACCTTCCGTAATGGCCTGAATAAATTCTTTGGACCAACCCAACCAGGCTCTAGACTCGTCGGCTGTTAAAAACTGTCCCAGGTTGATAATTCTAAGCCCCAGAGCAAAAATAAAAATTCCTATTGAGATTAGCAGATCAGTTTTCTTTTTTAAAATGAGCGTCTTTCTCCTATTTGTTTGACTCATTTTGATTTTGTATGGTTAAAACTATGTGGTGCATTGGACGGCCATACATTTGTATCCTCTCCACATCTTAGCCTACATTTCGCACATTAAAAAATGAATAGAGGACAGAAAAATAGCCAGCCTGCCAAAATGAGCTATAGTTAAGGCCCACAAAAAGGTTGGAGAGTGAAGCCAATGAAACAAGAACAAAAAGCGCAGATGTGGTTG
>JAJRVO010000495.1 GCA_024277275.1 Chloroflexota bacterium | reverse complement strand
GCCCAACCCCATAAAAATGATGAAGATATCGCGTAGGGTTGCGGCTGCGACGGGATTGATAAAAAGTAACCAGCCCAATCCGCCAAAGATAATAACAATGGCTATAGCCACAACACCCCCAATAATTATGGGGCGTTTATCGATGGGTTCGGGCGAAAGTTCGGGCCTGTCGTTGTTTGTATCATCGTTATTGTATACTACAATTTCTTCGGGCATAAAAAATCTTCTCTTTTTATTGGATTGAGAAAATTATTCTAGCATATTATTATATTCTAAGGAAATTAGGACGTGGCTTAGAAAGCTGGGAGGTTAGATTTTGAGCCATTGGATTACAAACAGGCTAACCCAACCGGCAATTGTTGCTTCGATAATGTGTATGGGGCCAATGAGCAATAAGTTAAACCCCATCAGGTTGGCTAACCCTTGTCCAAACCCAAAACCGATAATACCCGTCAAAAAATAAATAGCCAGATCGCGCAAGCTTTTGCCGCGCCACAGGTGAAAGAGAGTGCCGTAGGTTCCCCCAAGCAGGAGTGAAAGTAATATATAAGGAGGCATAGTTGCTGAATTAGAGATTACATAGATTTTTCAATAATGCCGCCCCCAAGCGTTTGTTCGCCCTTAAAGAAAACAACAGCCTGACCGGGAGTGATATCGCGAAGGGGCGCGTCAAACAAAAGTTCAATCCGACCCTTGGATAGCGGTGTTAGCATTGCTGCCGCTTCTTTGGTTTTATAACGGATTTTGGCCTTGACTGGTATTGGGACGGTGGGGACGTGGTTTCCAATAAATGTTACTTGATGGGCAATGAGTTTTTGTTGTCCCAACTCATTGGCTGTGCCAACAACCAGCGAGTTGTCCGCCATATTCTTATTGATAACGTACATGGCCTGCGGGGCAGAAATACCCAGCCCCTTGCGCTGGCCGATGGTGTAAAAAGCCAATCCCTGGTGCCGGCCAAGAACCTTGCCGCCGGTGTTAAGAATGGGACCGGGCTGAACAACTTGTGGGGCATGGCGCTGCAAAAAGGCTCGATAATCGCCAACGCCCAAAAAACATAAATCCTGGCTGTCGGGCCGGTTAAAGACAGGTAGGTTTTTGTCCTGAGCAATCTGCCGGATTTGATTTTTGGCGTACTCTCCCACGGGCAAAAGAACGCGGGCCAATCGCTCCTGGGTCATAGTATACAACATATAACTTTGGTCTTTACCGGGGTCTATTCCTTTGAGCAGTTGGTAGGAGCCGTCTTCAACCTGTCGCACGCGAGCATAGTGACCGGTTGCCAAATAGTCGCCGCCCAGGCTTATAGCTTCTTTAAGCAGCCGGTCAAAGCGAATATCTCTGTTGCAGACCACGCAGGGATTGGGCGTTACGCCTTGCGCGTAGCCATCAATAAAAAAGTCAACCACCGTTGATTTAAACGCATCTTTGTAATCCCGCACATAAAAAGGGATACCCAGGCTATCCGCCACGCGCCGGGCATCGGTTACGGCATCGGGCGTGCAGCAGCGATTGGCCGCTCCGCCTGTTTCGGCCCACAAGCGCAGCATCAGGCCAATCACCTTGTAACCCTGGTCGACCAGCAGCGCCGCCGCTACCGAGCTATCCACACCGCCGCTCATCGCCACGATGACTGTTTTTGCATCAACTTTTTGAGGCGCATCAATCCGTTGGGGCGCGCTACCGTTGTTGGTCATCGGTTAGTGTCCATTATCAAAGTGGAAGATATCTTTTATTTGGTCCGCAATGAACAACTTTTTCTGTTTCACTTTGTAAGAAATGCTGTTTGATGGTGATTAGCTCATCAACCTGGATGGAATAAAAGGAGTTCTCGACACTCTCCGGCAAGTTCTTTAGCAAAGACCCGCCAATTAGAAAGATAGTGCCGTCCAGCACAAATAGCTCCGGGTCGTGTTTATGCCCTTGTAAAACCAGGTCAAACCTGTTTTGTCTCAGGATTCTCAGAATTGTGCCGGAGTTCCAGACAATATCCAGGTTAATGCCCGATTCGTCGTCGTTAAATGTATCGTTGAACATGGGGATTAAGTGGTGATGTAAACAGAACACTCTAAAATCGTTTTTATCGGCTGTTTTTATCGACTCTTCAATAAAGGACAAAGACTCATGATCCACTATTCCGGCGCTGCGACTAACCTCCTGTATCCGCTTGTTGATAACGCTGGAGTTAACGCCAAGAATAAATAGCCCCTCCATATTAACCAAGAAATCTTCATCTTGCCAATACTTTTTGTATATGGGCAAGGTGTTGTTTCTTTCCCTGTCGTAACAATCATGATTGCCCGGAATTTTATAAAACGTTTTGCAAGTTAAAGTGTTGATAAAATCTCTGGCAATTTGATGATTACTCTCAGTTTCGGCGGGCCGGCTTTTTTGGACAAAATCGCCCGTACAGACAATCACATCCGGGTTTTGCTGATTGATTAGCCGTGTGGCCGTAGCCATTGTTTCCGGCTTGGTTTTTTTGTTGCAATGTAAATCGGTGATGTGAATAAATTTTATCGGTTCCATAAAAATCCCCAGGACTAATTAATAATGTAGGCGACGCTTCCGCTATTGATTTCAATGTTGTTACAACTTAACGGTATTGGGTCTGGATAATTTGATAGTTCATAGTGACGGCTTCAGCCGTTAAATTTGACCGCTAAAGCGGTTACTACGAGCAAATCCTATTATATGAACCCGGCGCCAACTTAATCGGTTGCTGCATAAGCCGGATTTAATTCCCTCACCTTTTCGATAATCTTGGGCAATACCTCAAGCACCGTCTCAATATCCGCCGCCGTAGTTTGGCGACCCACACTCAAGCGCAGCGCGCTAAGACCCAACTGATGCGGAATACCCATCGCCGTGAGGACATGGCTAGGTTCCGGCATGCCGGTGGTGCAGGCGCTGCCGCTGGCGGCCTGGATACCGGCCAGGTCCAGGTGCATCAAGATGGCGTCGGCCTCGCAGTCGGAAAAGACAAAGCTGGCATTGTTGGGCAAGCGCCGGGTGGGGTGGCCGGTTAATTAACTGCCGGGGATATTTTCCAAAATCCCGGCAATAAGCTTATCGCGCAGGGCTGCCTGACGCGCGTTTTCGATGCTGCCTTTGGCTTGAACCAACTCCATCGCTTTAGCCAGGCCGGCAATATACGGCACGTTTTCTGTGCCGGGGCGGCGATTATTCTCGTGACCGCCGCCGGTGAGGGCGGGCAACAGCGGCGTATTCCGCCGAACATATAGCAGGCCAACCCCCTTGGGCGCGTAAATTTTATGCCCCGAAATTGCCAGCAAATCAACATTTAAATCCTCCACCGCCAGCGACTCATACCCGGCAGCTTGTACGGCGTCGGTATGAAAGTAGACGCCTCGCTTGCGGGCCAATGCTCCAATTTCGGCAATCGGTTGCACCGAACCGACCTCGTTATTGGCGTATATAACGCTGATGAGGGTTGTTTCGGGCCGGATGGCCGCTTCGATGTCAGCCGGATTGACGATGCCGTGCTGGTCGACCGGCGCCACGGTTTGTTCAAAGCCAAATTTGTCGCACAGTTGATTAATGGTGTGGTCTACGGCGTGATGCTCAATGGGGGTGGTAATCAGATGGTTGCCTTTTCCGGCCAGTTTTTTAGCCCAGGCTACGCCCCGGATGGCGAGGTTGTCGCTCTCGCTGCCGCAGGCGGTAAAGACAATTTCTTTGGGAGAACAGCCCATGATATCGGCAATTTGCTGCCTGGCGTTGTCAATAGCCCTGGCGCTGGCCCGGGCTTGCTTGTGCAAGCCGGAGGCGTTGCCGTAAATTTCGGTAAAGTAGGGCAGCATCGCCTCAACTACCTGGGGGTCGGTGGGAGTTGAGGCGGCATGGTCTAAATAGATTGTTGGTTTGTCGCTCATTATCTACCTGTCTTGGTTTTTAACTTCTCACGTTACGACTCAGCCTGTATCCTGGTTTAAGACCTCAAAGGTTTGTAATACCTTTTAGTCGAAGTTATTGGCCCAAACGGGAATTTCTTTATCGCAAAGATATTTTTGGAAACCTTTGAGGTCTGGCCTGAGTAGTAACCTTCTTACTTAAGTTGATTGTAGGTTAAACCCTGGGCAATGTCAAAACCTTTTTAGGGCTTGGCAATACCCGTTAGGAAAGGGTATATCAACGCTTACCTTAAAAAAAGCCAAATAGTTATTGACAAGATAAATGGGATGTGATAGTATCTTCTCTTGAGCCGTTAGCTCAGCCGGTAGAGCAACTGCCTTTTAAGCAGTGGGTCGTGGGTTCGAGTCCCACACGGCTCATTTTTTTTGTAAACGTTTAGAGATAAAAAGGTTTGAGGTTATGTATTCCAGGTGTGAAATTTTGTTCCCCCATTCGCGGGTTAGCGGATTAAAGAAACTCAAAGGCGAGGATTGGAAAAAATTAGCAGAACGTGTGGCAGCGTTGCCCGAAACTCATGAAGATGCTCTGGCTTTTTCTCATATGATGATAAAATTGTGCGATTGCTTAAATTGCGACTTGGGCAGCTATAAAGCCGCTCTGGGTTGTGCGGCTTGCTCACAGCGTACAATTAATGCGCTGCGCGACACTGACCAACAGTTGTTACGCCGCTTTAATAAATCGCATAAAGAAGTATCAACATATTTATGCCAGACAGGGGTATATGTAGAAAAGGCTGCATAAATCTTTTGTGAGTCTTAAGAGCGGACACCATTTAGCGGGTTGTCCGCTTTTTTATTTCAATACGCGCTGCTAAGGAGGGTTGTATGAACCATACTGACTTGTTAAAGCGAGCTTTTAATATTACCTGGCGTTACCGCCCGCTGTGGATTTTTGGTTTTTTCCTGGCCCTTTGCAGCGGCGGTGGGGGCGGCGGAGGCGGCGGCAACTTTTCTCCTCCCAGCACAGGCGGCGGGGGCGGTTTTGACGACTTTGGCAACCTGCCGGGTGCGCCCGATATTGAACCTGGTATGATAATTGCCCTGATTGTTGGGTTATTTTGCTTGTTTATTTTACTAACGGTTGTGAGCCTGGTAGTGCAAGTGGTGACTCGGACGGCGTTGATTGGAATGGTGCGCCAAATTACGGAGATTGAAACCGTAACGGTGGCCGAAGGTTGGCGTTTGGGTTGGTCAAGCGAAGCCTGGCGACTTTTTTTGCTTAACCTCATTATTGGCGTGCCGCAGGTAATTGTTGTGTTACTGGCTTTAACGCCCCTTTTGCTTTTAGTTACCGGAGATACGGTTTTATCTGTGGCCGGGGGGATAGTTACGGCATTGGCCGTGTTATGCATAGTTGGTATTCTTGCCCTGCTTAACTTTTTAATCATTGCCCCATTTAAAGAGTTAGCCTGGCGCTGGATTGTGTTAAATAAACGTGGCGTGATTAGCAGTTTTAGCGACACATATAACCTGATTAAGCGCTGTTTTAAAGATATCGCTATTGTTTGGTTGTTAATGTTTGGGATAGCTATTGGCTGGGGCATTGTCGCTTTCATTGTGATATTGCCCGTTGTTTTGATTGTGGCGGCGCTGGTGGGCGGGATTCCAGCCGTCCTGGTCTATTTCATCTCCAATTCCTGGTTGGGAGCAGCCGTGGCAGGCATACCCCCGGCCCTGGTGGCAATTGTGCTAATTTCTACTGCCGCCAATGGCATCTACATGATTTTTCAATCTTCGGTTTGGACGTTGGCATATCTTGAAATTCAGGGTCCTGGGGCCATTGAAGATCAGGATTTTGAAGGACCGGACGACGCTCAAACGTGGCTTCCCTCGCTTGATCCTCAACCCGACTTATGAAAAACGTTCAGGCTACGGCTCCCGGTAAAATTATTCTCTTTGGCGAACACGCCGTGGTATATGGTCGCCCGGCCATTGCCGTGCCGGTGACTGATGTTAGGGCCAGAGTCGGGTTGCAAACAACCGGGTCTGGCAAAGGCTTCAGGATTATAGCCGCTGATCTTGGTCGTGATTATTTACTGGTCGACGCTGAATCTGATGACCCCCTGGCGACTATTGTTCAAATCGCCCTGAAACATCTGGGTCAAACTGTCCCCGATGCAACGCTAACTGTAACTTCAACAATTCCTCTGGGACGAGGCTTGGGGAGCGGCGCGGCTGTCTCTACGGCTATTGTGCGGGCATTGGGTCAATTTTTTGAATACAACCTGCCTCCCGCCGATGTGTCTGACCTGGCGTATGAGGTGGAAAAATTACATCACGGAACACCGTCGGGCATTGACAATACCGTTGTTGCCTTTGAGCAACCCGTCTATTTTGCAAAGGGCCGGCCCATTAGGCGGATACGGGTGGGGCAGCCTTTAACGTTGGTCATTGGCGATACGGGCATTGTTTCTCCCACCCGCGAGACCGTGGGCGATTTGCGTCGTCGCCGGCAGGCTGAACCGGAGTGTTACGAGGGGTATTTTGATGAAATTGAAGTCCTTGTCGACCAGGCCAAAGTAGCGCTTGAGCAGGGCTTGCCAGGTTTACCGGCCATTGGCAAGTTGATGAATGAGAATCAGGAGTTGTTAGAGTCGCTTGGCGTGTCATCGCCGGAGTTGGAGCAATTGATTAAGGCGGCGCGTCAGGCCGGGTCGCCCGGAGCCAAATTATCTGGCGCCGGTTGGGGCGGAAATATGATTGCCCTGATTCCTGCCCGGCCGGAGGTTATAACGGCAGTAACCAAAGCTCTAGCCGACGCAGGGGCTACAGGGGTAATTGTGACCGAGCTGCGGTGAGGATTCAACAAAATCCTTGAATCTTTCCAAGACTTCACTCGGAAAAAATTGTGAATAATGAATTGTGAACTCTGAATTGTGAATGAGATTTTGATCAACCAAAAATCATTCACAATTTACAATTGGCTATTCACAATTCACAATTATCGACAAAAATTGTTGGTGTAAATGTCTGGGATGCTAGTTCGGCTCTACCTCTTCACCGGCTGTTGCCTCTTCAGCCTCAAGGCGCAATTGCATCTCCTCAAGCGCCGAGGCGGCAATTTGAGCCAGAATTGAAAGCAGGGTGGTATCGGCTTCAATGAATTCCTCACCGTTGCGTTTATTGAGCAATTCAATCACGCCAATCAAGTTGCCTCGTGTAATCATTGGCACGCACACAATTGAGCGTGTAGAGAAATCAAAGCCTGCGTCAATTTTCTGAGAAAAGCGTCGGTCTTGCTGGGGATTGTTTACAATAAGGGGCTGACCGTTGCTGGCTACCCAACCGGCAATTCCAACATCGCCGCCAATACGATATCCGCGTAATTCTTGCCGAATATCGCCATGAACCAGCACAAAAACCAGTTCGTTGGTTTCTTCGTCCAGCAGCAACAAAGAACCATCTTCTGCCCTAAGGACGTTCATAGCGTTGTAAAGAATCTTGTCCAACAGGTCAAACAGATTTTCTTCAGAGATGATTTCCTGGGTAGCCCAATGAAGCGCTTCTAGCGCAATCATATAGCTACGCATAGCCAGGTTTTCTTCTCTCAGAGCCTCATTCTCTTCCTTTAGACGACTATTTTCCTGTTGTACAAATCTCAGAGTTGATGCACTCATGGTCTTTACCTGTACTCTTGATGATTTAGAGGTTTCTTGTAATGGTTAGACAAAACATGCCTTATCCTACCAATAATTCACATCGCTTATCAGTATAATAGAGATTGAAGTAATACACAAGCATGACAGAGTTAAAGAACTATTTTTGTTAGTTCACTTTGAGTTTTGAATACAATGGGTCGTGTTATATAATGGTGAACGCTATACACGTACTTTTTAACAATTCACCATTTTGAGGCATATTTATGTTTGGTTTTGGCAAAAAGAAAATTAGCGATAGTTTAGCCCGGACTCGAAGCTCTGTTTTTGGACAAATTACCAGCTTGTTTGGCGGCGGCGAGATTGATGATGAACTATGGGATGATTTAGAAGCTCTACTTATCCAGGCCGATGTTGGCGTTGAAACAACTATGGACCTGATTGAGACAGTTCGCCAGCGCGTTACCCGCGAAGGCGTTACCAAATTAGCGGATGCGCAGTCTATTCTAAAAGAAGAGATGCAAAGATTGCTTGACGGTAATAACGCTTCCGATTTTGACCGGGAGCGCCTGGTAACGGTTGTGTTGGTGGTCGGTGTTAATGGTTCCGGCAAGACCACAACCATTGCCAAATTGGCAAATTACTATCAGCGACAAGGCAGAAAAGTAATCCTGGCCGCAGCCGATACATTTAGGGCGGCGGCCATTGACCAGCTAAAAATATGGGGTGAACGGGCCAACTGCACCGTGATTGCCCACCAGCCCAATGCCGACCCCGGCGCGGTGGTCTTTGACGCGCTCAAGAGCGCCCTCTCCCGCAAAGCCGATTTGGTCCTTATCGATACGGCCGGCCGGTTACACACCAAATACAACTTAATGAAAGAGTTAGAAAAATTACGCGGCATTGCCGGCAAGCAAGTTCATGCCGCCCCTCATGAAACCTTGCTGGTGCTAGACGCCATAACCGGGCAAAATGCGCTGTCCCAGGCCCGGCACTTTAAGGACAGCGTGGCTATTACCGGGGTTGTACTGGCCAAACTGGACGGCACAGCCAAAGGCGGGGTGGTTTTTGCCATTGGCCGAGAATTGGGCGTCCCCGTCCGCTTTGTTGGGGTGGGCGAAGGCATTGAGGATATTATGCCGTTTGACTCAAAAGCGTTTGTGGATGGTTTGTTTGGGTAGGGGGATTGCCTTATCCCTAACTCGGACGAGTCGGAACCAAACAGGCGGGAAGTAAGAAGTAGGGAGTAGGAAGTAGGGAGTAGGAAGTAGGGGAAAAATCCTTACTCCTTACTGCCTACTCCCTACTTCCCGATTTTACAAAATTTTCTTGCCCAAAATGCAAGAATTCAAATGCTAAGGTACTACAAAGCCGGGCGAATACCAAGCACAAACATTTCGCCTTCCAGGATTTCCAGGCGCGTTATATCCAGGTCAATTGAAATACCAACCAGCGCTTCATTTATGGTTTGCGTGATCGACTCAAGAATAGCGTCCGGGAAGTCGAAAACGCCCATGTGGGCTTCTTGAACTTTTACGACTAACTGCCCTTTGTCAACAACGGCGGTAGCCACAATAATTGAGTTAAACTCAAATGGCCCAAAGGGTTTAACCCCGCCGGTCATGTAAATTCTGCCGCTGGTAAACCAGATTTGGGGATTACTTAAAGGTATTCGTCCTGTTTCGGTCAATTTCTTGGCAATCAGCGAGGTAATCTCCTCGTTGGCAATCCGTAGCTGAGACTCGTGGCTACTGGTGGCTTCTTGAATAGCCTGATAAAAGTTCTCTTCCAAGCGGTCGGCGGCTTCCTGGCTAACGGGAATTACTCCGCCCGGCGGGCCAATTTGGTCGATGCCGCTCTTGGGGCCGCAGGCTAACCCAATTAAGGATAATAATAATATTAAGATAACTGAAAAATTTTTGAGAAGATAATAACCGGACACTACGTTTTGTAACTCCTTATATAAAATGATGAACGATGAATGATGAATGATGGATTTTTATTCATAAATAACCCAAGTTGCTACCTGGTCAGACAAAAATCAGAAAAATCAATCATTCTTTGCCAGATACGCCGGAAGTAGGGAGTAGGGAGTATGAAGTAAGGGTTTTTATCCCTACTCCCTACTCCATACTTCTTACTTCCCGATTTGGATGCATAGGTGGCAACTTGAGTTAAATACACTAAATTAGGACAAGGATTATAACATCCTTAATGTGAGATGACAATAGATACAGCCACCCAACAAATAGTAAAAATCATCGAGGGCCTTTTGTTTGTGGCCCCCGAACCCGTAACCGTAAATAATTTGGCCTCGGTTATTCAGTGTAGCGCCAAGCAGATTGAGACCGCGCTGCAACAGTTAAAAGAAGACAGCCAGGAGCGAGGCATACGCCTTCAGCGTCAGGGCAACAAGGTTCAATTGGTCACCGCGCCGGAGTTAACCGATTATATTGAACAGTTTTTGGGGTTGACCTTTGCCGGAAAACTCTCAACCCCGGCTCTGGAAACCCTGGCTATTGTGGCCTATCGTCAGCCGGTGACCCGGCCCCAAATCGAGGCCATTCGCGGCGTTAACAGCGATGGCGTTTTGCGCACCCTCATTAGCAAAGGACTGGTCGAAGAGATTGGCCGATTGGATACCGTGGGTCATCCGGCCTTATTTGGCGCCACGTTTGAGTTTTTGCGCTACTTTGGCCTGGAAGATATGGACGCTTTGCCGGAGTTGGAACTACCCGGCATTGAATTTCCGAGTGATGGGGCTAATACCGATGAGGATGGTGAGGATAACGGTAAAAATAAGAGGCCTTGACCTTCCTTTGGGCCATTGCTTGGTCTGGATTGACAAATCCAGGCCCATAATCGCTGGATTTGTCAATCCAGCGGGAGCAGATTGGAGTCAATGGCCGAAACGAAGACCAACACCATGATTTTAGACCACTGCGGACCCTGCCTGCCTTCAATGCTCTCGAAGCCGAGGTTAAAGCGGTCGTCAAAGCACAAGGCTGGGACTTTGAGCCAGAGGTGACAGAAGTTTGAACTATGCTGGGATACGAGCGATATATCACCCAATTCCGAAAGGTAAACTCTGATTTTTGGCAAGACAGTAAATATTGGCAGCGCTATCACTTTGCGGAGATGCAGGTTTTACTTGAGATCAAAAAACCAAAAGTAGCCGCCGGCCGCGTTTTTGACCGGAAAATCGAGCAGGTGGTCAAGGTTTATTTCCCGCCGGTTGATAAGTCCGAGCGCTCCGGCAAAGTGATGACGATGGACCAAATACTTCTGCGCCTGGCCGAACTGGCTTTTGATTACGCCGGGGCTGAAACGGAGTTGAAGGTTGCCCGGGCCGATGATGAAGCCGTTGTCTTGATTGGAAGCAGAAACTCAAAACCTTTCAGAGCGTGGCAAGAGTTGATTGGCCTGATCAAGAGGCATTTATTGCTGACCGGCAAACCGTTAGAGATATCAAAAGCCGTGGGGTTTTTGCAGGAAAAGTTCAAATAAGTCCACTTTCCAAGATGACGCCCCACCTCGTTCCCAAACTCCAGTTTGGGAACGAGGTGGGGCGTCAGTAGGAGAATAGATTGTGACTGGGAAAGCCGTTAAAAAAACAGAAGAACAGCGATTACAAAAAGTATTGGCTCACGCGGGTATTGCCTCGCGGCGGGCCAGCGAGACGATGATTCAAGAGGGGCGGGTGTCGGTTAACGGGCAGGTTGTGACTGAGCTTGGGGTAAAGGTTGACCCCCGGCGCGATGATATCCGGGTCGATGGTCAACCGATATCCAAACAATGCGAGCGGCCAGTCTATATTATGCTCCACAAACCCCGCAACGTTTTGAGCGCGGCCAGCGATAACCGGGGTCGCCAAACGGTGCTTGATTTGGTTGACGCAACAGAGCGCGTCTACCCGGTTGGACTGCTGGACCTGCTAAGCGAGGGCTTGATTTTACTGACCAACGACGGACGCCTGACCAAAAGATTGACCCATCCCAGCCACCATATTGAAAAAGAGTATCACGTTTTGGTCAACGGCGCTCCCTCGACCCAGGTTTTGGAGCGTTGGCGAAGAGGACAGGTTGAGTTGGAAGGCAAACCGTTGGCCGGAGCGACAGTTGAGCGGCTAAAACTTAGCAAGGGCAATACCTGGCTCAAAATTATCCTGACCGAAGGGCGCAAACGACAGATTAGAGAGGTTGCTAAATCTTTGGGGCATCCCGTAAAAAATTTAAAACGGGTACGGATTGGTCCAATAAAATTAGGGGACTTGAAGTTGGGCAAGTGGCGTCATCTAAACCAATCAGAAATCCAGCGGCTAAAAAAGGCCGTAAACAAAAGTGTGTGAGGAGAATTTTGCCAAAACCTGCTACAATTACTATCGATGGCTTTGCCGCCTCCGGCAAAAGCACGGCAGCGGCCTTGCTGGCTCAATCTTTGGGCTATTTGTACTTTGACACCGGCGTTATGTACAGAGCTGTGGCCTGGGCTGTTTTAGATCGACAAATTGACCCGGCGGACGTTGAGGCGGTGTCTCGATTATCTGAAAATATAACCATTGAGGTGCTATCCGATGGCCCCGACGATGGGCGTCAATATACGGTTCTGGTCGATGGACGGGACGTGACCTGGGATATTCGGCGACGGGAGGTGGAGGCTTATGTGTCGCTAACCGCCTCCTACCCCCGGGTGCGGGCGGCCCTGACCAACCAGCAGCGTCGCATTGCTGCCGGCGGCTCCATTGTGATGGTTGGCCGCGATATAGGCACCGTGGTTCTGCCGGATGCCGACCTGAAGATATTTATGCAGGCATCGGCTGAAGAACGGGCGCGTCGTCGGTATAAAGAGATTGTGGCCCAAAATAAGCCGGCCAAATTTGCTGAAATTCTGGCGGCAATTGTTGCACGGGATGAGTTAGACGAGAAAAACCCGGTCTCTCCAACAGTTCCGGCCAAAGACGCCGTTATTGTCAATACCGATGATGCGGGCATAGAAGAAGTAGTGGCCCGGTTAAAACAATTAGTTGCACGCTTTCAAAATGGCACAAAATGATTTAGACAACGTTCTATCCCCTAATCTCATTACGCAAACGGCACAAATGAAGCTGCTGAGGTTTCTTATTAAACTGTCGTTACGCGTTGAAATTAGCGGCCTTGAAAACATCCCCGCCACCGGCCCGCTGGTGGCTATTATCAACCACATTGCTTTTTTAGACCCGGTTGTAGCTGTAGGTAGCTTTCCCCGCCTGATAATTCCGATGACTTAGCTAGAGGCGTTTAGATTGCCTTTAGGGGGATGGCTGATGACGATTTATGGCGTTATTCCGGTACACCGGGGCGAGGGCGATATGAACGCCGTTAAACTTGCGTTACGGGTTTTGAAACGAAGTGGAGCAGTTTTATTGGCCCCGGAGGGGACGCGCAGCCCTACCTGCCAAATGCAACCGGCCAAGGATGGCGCGGTGATGCTGGCCTTACGCAGCAATGCCCAAATTGTGCCGATAGGCGTCACCGGCACGCACCGCGTAAAAGCTCACTGGGCAAAGTTGAAGCGACCTCGGATACAGCTTTCGGTGGGCAAGCCGTTTCGCTTGCAATCCCTGTCCGGCAATAATCGACTCTCTCGATCGGAACTCTCTGCTGTAACCGAACAGATGATGTATCGGTTAGCGGCCCAGTTACCCCCGGAATTTAGAGGCGTTTATAGCAATGTTGAAACGGCGGCGGAGTCGCACCTGGTTTTAGCGGACGGGTAATTTGGCTTTGCTGTTGATATTTTGCGGATTGAAAGAAGCCGCTATAATTAATTTAAGAGTTTGAGAGAATTCGGTAATTCAATGTAGCCGTTAAAAAAGACAAATGACCAACGATGGTGGACGAATGAAACGATAGAACAGGGTTTTTGTCGTTGGTCATTCGTCTTTCGTCCGATTGAATAAAACAACTAAAACAATTGCCGAATCATCTCACAGTTGTGAGCAGGACGTAAAGTAGGTGGTTAAACCTTGAGATAAAGAAGGCTTTGGGACAATTAGCGCCTGGCCCTGCGCGGCAGGGTAACGAGGAGCAGGTTGTTTGTTGCAAGACAAACCTGATTGGACACGTGGAATCAACCCCAGTCCAAGAAAATCGGTAAGATCGGCGGATGCCTGCCGGGCTGCCACAGCCCGAATTGTCCCCACATTTTCCCGCAGGAGTGGCATTTCTTTACGAATATGTTCATTCTTCCACGGTTAAGTAAAATCTCTTCACAAAACCGGCGAGTAATTGCCGGGCCAAAAGGAGAGATAGTGGCATAATCCCTGATATTTTAAATAACAAAATTTGTTTGCTGCTTGTTAGGCAAAACTATGTTCCTGCCTTAAGACGGTGTTTAGTGATTCAGCCGTCTCGTTACCACGTTCTGCGCGGTGGCAACTATTCAAGCATGTCATTTCGACCAAAGGGAGAAATCCCTAAAACGGTACATAGACCGGTTCGGTTGCTGGAAAAGTAACTGCTCAATATTCCGGGGTAAAGACCGCAGAGGTTTTTAAAACCTCTGCGGTCTGCACAAAGTCACCCCAAGTTATTGAGAAGACAGCTGGAAAATCTAAAATTTTACCTCTATGTTCTACCTTGCTGAAGTGTTCCGACCATAGAGCATTATAACAAGGTAACAAAGGTAAGTAGCAAACAAACACAAAATTAAGCATAGGAGATTATCTAATGTGTGGCATTGTTGGTTATGTGGGGGCAAAAGACGCCTCGATGATTGTGTTTGACGGCCTAAAAAAACTGGAGTATCGCGGCTATGACTCTGCCGGGATTGCCGCAGTAGACGGCAAGCTGGATGTTCGCCGGGCGGAGGGTAAGCTGGTCAATCTTGAAACCAAATTAAAGGAAGAGCCATTATCCGGCTCGCTGGCTATTGGCCATACACGTTGGGCCACGCACGGGCCGCCCATTGAGCGCAACGCTCACCCCCATGTAGATGAGGTGAATAATGTGGCCGTGGTGCAAAATGGCATTGTGGAGAACTTTATTGGGTTACGCGCCCAACTGCAACAAGAAGGACACGAGTTTAAATCCGACACCGACACCGAAGTTATCACCCACCTGATTGATAAGTTTTTGGCCGAGGGACAGGACTTGGCGGCAGCCTGTCGTTTGGCCTTTGGACAACTTGAGGGGGCGCACGCTATTGCCGTGGTCAGCCGGCAAGAACCGGGCAAAATTATAGCCGCCCGCATAGGCAATGCCGGAGGGGTGATTGTGGGCCTGGGTCGAAATGAAAATTACCTGGCCTCCGATATTCCGGCTATTTTAGAGCATACTCAGCGCGTTGTCTTTCTAGAGAATCGAGAGATGGTAATTATCACCGCTGATGAGGTCAGTTACAGCCGGCTTGATGGGACGCCTGTAGTCAAAGAGGTCCAGACTATTTCTTGGGATCCGGTCAGCGCGGTTAAGGGCCAGTACCGTCACTTTATGCAAAAAGAGATTTTTGAGCAGCCCCAATCAATTCAAAGCACCATCACGGGGCGGGTCAATTTTACCACCGGCAAAATAAACCTTGAGGAGTTACAGTTGACCCCGCAAGAGGCCAAAGCTATTGACCGCATTGTCATTGTGGCTTGTGGTACCTCGGCTTATGCCGGGCTGGTCGGCAGATTTATTATTGAAAAACTGGCCAGGGTCAAAGTGTCGGTTGATTTTGCCTCTGAGTTTCGCTACCGCGACCCCTTAATTGACGACAAAACCGCGATTTTGGCTATCAGCCAATCCGGTGAAACGGTTGACACCCTGGCGGCGATGGAAGAGGGCAAAAACAAGGGGGCCAGGCTATGGAGCATTGTTAATGTTCAAGGCAGTATGGTGCATCGCATTAGCGACGGCTCAATTTTGATGCGGGCCGGGCCTGAGATTGGCGTAGCCAGCACCAAAGCCTTTACCACCACCCTGACCGATTTATTTCTGTTGGGCATATATTTGGGACAACTGCGCGGCGTATTGTCCGAGGCGGACAGTTACGAACTGGCTACGGCTCTGGCTCGATTACCGGAGTTAGCCGGTGAGGTATTAGTAGAAGGCTACAATGACTACGATACGTTAGCCACTCTTTACCACAAAATAGAACATTTTCTGTTTTTGGGTCGGGGATTAAATTACCCTGTTGCTTTAGAGGGCGCGCTTAAGCTCAAGGAAATTAGCTACATTCATGCCGAGGGCTACCCCGCGGGCGAAATGAAACACGGCCCCATTGCCTTAATTGACGATAATATGCCGGTAGTTTGCCTGGTTCCGCAAGATAGTGTTTATGACAAAATGATCAGCCAGATTGAGCAGGTGCGTTCGCGGGGAGGCATTGTCATTTCGCTTATCAGCGAGGGCGATGAAGAGGTAGCCAAAAAATCTGACCATGTATTGACAATCCCCAAAATTCATCCTCTCTTTACGCCTATTATCTCGGTTATCCCGATGCAGCTTTTGGCCTACCATATCGCCGTGCGGCGCGGGGCAGATGTTGACCAGCCGCGTAACCTGGCTAAAAGCGTTACGGTGGAGTAAAGAAGTTAAACAATATGGGACAGTTTACAATTTAGTTGACACATCCCCACCCAGGGCTGTTCAGTTCTCACCAATCGCCGGTGATTTTACCGCCAAGATCGCCAAGATTTTTATAAATTCTTTGCGTACTTGGCGCTCTTGGCGGTTTAAAAATTATGCCGCGCCTTAGAACTGAACAGCCCTGCATCCCCACCTGACAAAAGACGATAGATGAATGAACAACGCCGGATATTTACGCTTTTTTCACCATCCGGCGTTGGTCATTTGTCAAAAGTGCAAAGTTTATTCCCGTATCCAATGAACCATCCCAAGGGTGCGTCCCAAAAATTGGGAAAGCGCAGGGGGGTGCGGGGGGTATCCCCCCGAATCCCCTATAAGCGAAGCGTCTTTGTCCCGATTCCCTAAAATCTGGAACGCGCCCCCATTCCAAAGATAACTTGACCATAAATAAAAGTCGAGATATACTTATGAACAGCCGCGCACTTTACCATGTTATAAGTCAATACTTTCTAATTATTTACCAAAACTCTATCACTTACCCTCGCACCGCCAAAAACATTAGACTGTGCGGTCAAGCATAACTGCGTCCCCCTATCAATGACTACTTGTCAAACACGTATTCAGAGGAGAAAAGAAATTGTTATGCGTAAAATAGCTATTGTGGGCTTTAAGGGAGGGATAGGCAAGACTACCACCTGTGTTAATTTAGGTGACGCTCTGGCCCGGCGGGGACACCGGGTATTGCTTATCGATACCGATACCCAGGCTAACCTGGCTATATCTCTGGGAATTACCGGATTCAAAAAATCACTGTCCGACGTGCTGGTTCGCAAAGCGACGGCAGAAGAGTGCATTGTACCGGCCCGAAAAAATCTTGATCTGCTACCCAGCAACCTGGGCTTATTCAAGGCTCAACAACGAATGGTGCTTGAAATGGCCCGGGAAGAGATTTTTGAAGAGCTGTTTGTCGGGTTGAACAGTTACGATTACCACCTGATTGACTGCGCTCCGTCCCTGTCGCTGCTAACTATTAACTCGGTTGTTTACGTAGACGAGGTTTTTATACCCGTTTCTATGGAGTTGCTGGCCACCTCCGGCGCCCAACAATTTATGAACTATCTAAAAGATATTGCCCGCACTTTGGGTCAAACCGCCCAAATCCGGCTGCTCATTCCCACTATGTATGATCCGCGTCGCCGGGTAAGCAAGCAGGTAATAAACCTCCTTCAAGATTTGGGACCGCGAATTACAAAGCCAATCCGCGTTGATACTCAGCTTTCAGAAGCGCCGGGGTATGGTAAAACCATTTACGAATACGCACCCCGCAGTCGAGGGGCAATAGATTATGCCCGACTTACTGAAGTTGTTGCCAATATGCCGCCGATGTCAACAAACACCAAGCCAAAGCCTGCTAACGGTCATCGAAAAAAAGGGGAAGATAAATGACACAAATAATCTCTATTGCTAACCAAAAAGGCGGGGTGGGCAAAACAACAACTGCTATTAATATAGGCGTTGCGCTGGCCCAAATGAAGAAAAAGACCTTGTTGCTTGACCTGGACCCCCAGGGCGCTCTGTCGGCAGGGTTGGGGATAAAGGTTGGTGAAACAGGCGACACCATTTACGATGTTATTATGGATGAAGATTTGCCCCCCAATCAGGCAATCTACCCCGTGCAAGCCTATCTGGATATAATGCCCGCCGATAATGACCTGGCCGCCGCCGAGATTGAGCTAATCCCGGAACTCCGGCGCGAGTTAGTGCTGCGCAACGCCCTTGAGCCTTTAACCGGATGGTACGACTTTATCCTGATTGATTGCCCGCCCAGTTTGAGTTTATTAACCGTAAATGCGCTATGCACCAGCAGCGGCGTGCTTGTTCCCCTGCAATGCGAATTTTTTGCTATCCGCGTTGTTCAGGTATTGCTTGACAGCATTAACAGAACCCGCGATCGGTTAAATCCCAATTTGGAGCTAACCGGCATCCTGGCAACTATGTACTCAACCGGCACCATTCACTCCCGCGAGGTGCTGGAACAACTTCGCTCCCTCTACGGCGACAAGGTGTTTGACACCATTATCTACAAAAGCATCCGCTTTGCCGAAGCCTCAGTGGCAAACAAGGCTATTGTAGAGTACTCCGGCAAGCACAAAGGGTCCAGGGCCTACAAAAAAGTAGCTCAAGCGTTGGTTGAGCGAACAGATAACGAAAGCTGGAATTAAGAGAAAGTCAATTTTTATTGCTTACAAAATCGCCGCTTTTTCAATTTCGCTATCTTGCTTTGGTTATTGTTATTGCCTTTGCTCTGAGAATTGCCGGCTTAAATAGCCTGCCCACTTCTCTAAACCTCGATGAAGCCACCAACGGTTTAGACGCGCTTCAGCTTTTTCATCTATCCCGATTTACCCCCTTTTTACAAAACAATTTTGGTCGAGAAACGCTTTTTTTCTATGTTCAAACCCTGGCCTTGCAACTATACGGCATTTCCTTTTTCTCGCTCCGGTTCGCTTCAACCATCGCCGGAACGCTGACTATTCCGCTGTTATACCTGGTTGGGCAGCGCTTACAGTTGGACAACTCTCTTTTAAACCTGGCTTGCCATGTTTCCGCGTCCGGCCCCCAACAGCGTGAAAACCGTCTCCACAATAAAGAATATTCCTATAATATTACCGCTCTGATGGCTGCCACGGGGCTGGCTGTGTCATACTGGCATATCTATTTTAGTCGACTCGGTTTGCGAGCCATTTTATTGCCGCCGCTGCTACTTGGGGTAATCTGGTATTTTTGGCGGGGTTGGTTCGCCCCTCCCTTCGAGCAAAATCGGCGATGGCGGCTGATTGTTGCCGGGTTTTTGCTGGGACTTAGCTTTTATGTCTATCTGGCTGCTCGCTTGCTGCCTGCACTTTTTATTGTTTTTGTAGCCATAGAGCTAATCAGAAATAAATCGATTCCCAAAAAACAGGCCATTCTTGATTTTTTCATCTTTGGGCTTTCGGCTGCGTTAGTAGTAATTCCGCTGGGCCTTTACTTTCAACAAAACCCACAAGCCATTAGCAGCCGAACCCAAGCGATTTCTATTCTGGCTACGGGCGACCCGCTGAACACCCTAGCCGGTAATTTAATGGCGCTTTTACGCATCCACTTTCTGGGCGGTTTGTGGTTAGAACAATGGCCGGCTCTCAATCTGTTATCGGCGGTGGGGCTTCTGTTTGGCCTGCCGGTTTGTCTCTACCACCTAAAAAAACCGGCGGCGCTTTTTTTGCTGCTCTGGTGGGGACTTGGCACAATGCCGGTATTGCTCTCGATCCAGGACTGGACCGGGCAAACCACGTTTTTACGCGGCATTGTGGCCTGGCCGGCCCTCTTTCTAATCTCGGCCATTGGGTTGGTTACGTTGACCAATATGCTTTTCAAAACGGCCGGCAACGTGGTCAGTCATCGTATGGCAAACGTTCTTTTTAGTCCGGTCACTGTTCTCTGGTTGCTGCTCATTTTTGGCGCATCAGCAACCGCTTACCACTACTTTTATACCTGGGCCGCAACCTACAACAAACTCAGCGACCACCCATACTACACGGCCCGTTACCTCAACAGCCAGACCGACCAGTTAACCCTGACCCCCCTGTCATTCTACGCCGAAACCGTGACTAACTTTTTGTTGCAGGCCCGTTATCCTACCTTAACCAACCTCACGCCTGGTGAACTGCAAGTGTTACTCAACGCCAATCAAACAACAACTTACCTTTTGCCTTACAAGTCCACGGCTATGCCAACATTTGTGGCGCTTAAACCCGCCGCCAACGGCCAGGGAATCGCCTATCTTTTGCCCCCGCTCACCCTTTCCCAAATCGAAGCGCTCTCAACTTACACCGGCGCTACTCCTCCTATGGCAACCGTGCTGGATAGCGAACAAGAACCCATTGCCCGCGTCTATCTCTTACCTGCGGATGCCCCTTTTTTACCCTTGCCTTCTTTAGTCGACACAGACCGGCAAGACCCTTTAACCCCAATACAGGCTAGTTTTAACCGGGACGTTTTGTTGACCGGCTATCGGGTTGAGCCTGCAACCATCAAACCGGGTGAAACCGTCTCTCTTACCTTTAACTGGCAAGCGCGGCGGCCCATTAACGGCGACTATTACCTGTTTATCCATCTGTTTAACATTTTACAAGAAGAGCGTTACGGCCAGGTCAACACGCCCCTGACTGGCATACTTTATAACGCTCATCGCTGGCCGGTTGGGCTAAATGTGCCGGATACACATTACTTCACTCTGCCTGCCGATGCGCCGGAGGGAGTCTATCACTTTGAAGCGGGACTTTACCATGCTTCATCTCAGCAGCGTTTGCCGGTAACAATAGGGGAAAACCAGCCGGCTCAACCCGATGACAAAGTTATCCTGGGCAAATTCAGCGTCTGGCAGCGCCCGCCTGCGCCGCCGCAGTACCCGCTAACCAATCTTCAATTTGGCGACAGCATTGCCCTGATTGGCGTTGATTTACCCACTGCATCCCTTCAACCCGGTCAAATATTGACATACGCCTTACACTGGCAAGCCCTGGCCTCTATTCCCCACAGCTACACCGTTTTTAATCATCTGGTAGATGCCGACGGCAACCTGAAAGCGCAGCAGGATAACACGCCCCAAGACGGTCGCTACCCAACTGCCTGGTGGGACCGTAACGAAATTGTCATTGACTCCTACAATTTACCCCTGCCTCAAGAGCTAGAGCCGGGACAGTACACACTCCGCGTAGGTTTGTATCAGCCTGACGCCGGCCGGCGATTACTCCTAAAAAACACAACCCGGGATTTTGTTGATTTGCCGGTTTCAATTACCATTCAAAAATAATCTAGAGTTCAACACTTTATAGTTGGGGTGGTTACAAGACGTTTGACCAGTGACCAATGACGGACGACCAAAAAAACGTGCATAGCCGGTGTATTTCCTTTGTCCACCGTCGTTCGTCCGTCGTCAAGTGATACTGTGTTAACCAAATTCTGAGTCTTCCCCCCACTTTCTTACATTATCAAACATTATGTTTCACTTCTCTCATTGGCGTAGGCCGGTTATTATACTGCTTTTGTTGCTTACCTTTTTTCTGCGCGTCTATCACCTCAACGCCCAATCGCTGCGAGGCGATGAGGCGGCTACTGTGCTTTACTCAGCTATGCCTGTCAGCGAGCTGTGGGAGCTATCCCGCGTTACCGATCCGCACCCGCCGCTGTACTATTTAATGCTGCATCCGTGGCAATGGCTGCTTGGCGAAGACGGCTGGGTAATGCGCTTTGCCGGGGTTATTGCCAGTACCCTGGCTGTGCCTGTCCTGTATACCCTGGCTCAACGCACCTTACGCTCAACAAACATCGGCCTGCTGGCGAGCGCTTTACTGGCAATCAACCCTTTCCAAATTTGGCTGGCGCAAGATGTTCGCTCCTATCCCTTTTTTACGCTCTTTGGCCTGTTATCATCCTGGGCCTTGTGGTCAGTTCTACATAAAACCACTACTCCAACAAACCGACAATCAACCAAATATGAGGCATCACGCATCATTCATCATTCATCATTCATCATTCATCATTCATCTCACTGGCTGCTCTACATCCTCCTCACCGTCGTCTGTCTCTATATCCACTACTACGCCGTCTTTTTAATCGCGTTCCAGGGGATATTTGTCCTGCTGAATATCAAACAATTCCGGGGCAAATTGTGGCCGTGGGTCGCTTCGCAAATCGCCATAGGGTTGTTAATTATTCCCGGCCTGAAATTGGCTTACAACTTCATCGGCCAGGCTGCCGGAGGCATCGACAAAACCCCCACGTCCGACATCCTCCGTCTGGCTTCTACCGCGCTGCTAACCGGCTTCACTATCGACAATACCTGGGGGTTGTGGGTTAGCTTGCTACTCATTCCTGTTTGGGGCATCGGCCTCGTCACCCTTCTCCGGCGTAATTTTGCCTCCGGCGTCTTTTGGCCGCTCTTTTTTGCCCTGCCCGTCCTCGGCGTAATTGCCCTATCCATCGACCGTCCCTTTTTCAAAGAACGCTTTCTAGTCCAGGCCCAACCCGCTTTTGAACTCCTTTTGGCAGTCGGCTTCTTGACCCTGTGGCAAACCGCAAAAAAAAGCGCTCTACACCCTACGCCCCACTGGTCATTTGTCATTGGTCATTGGTCATTTGCAAATGACGAAGGACAAATGACCAGTGACAAACCTAACGATAACGCTGTAACTAATAATTTTGGTTGTGGTTTTGCCGCCTTACGTATTACCACTACCCTTCTCCTGATTGCCCTTCTCTCTGCCAACGCCCTGGCCCTGAGCAACTACTTCACCAACTCCGACTACGCCAAAGCTCCGCCCTGGCATCTTTATCACGACTACGTTAGCCAAAAAGCCGGTCCCAACGATGTCATGCTCACCAACTTTCCCGAAGCCGCCGTGAGCTACTACAGCCCCAACGGCCTGCCCTTTTACGTTGTCCCTGTAGAGCGCGACCGCTCGCTTGAATTTCGGCTGGAGCAAACGGAGCAAATTGCCAACGCCTATGAACGTATCTGGTTTTTGCCCCTGCTGCGACAAGGCTTTGACGAACAAGGCGACGTGCTAAAGTGGCTAGACCGCCACGCCGATCGGGTTAATCAGGTTTTCTTTCCAGTCTATCACCTCAATCTCTATCTCAGCCCTGCCACCATTGATACTTTGCTCATCGGCCAACCGGCCATCTTTGCCCACGGACTGCGTCTGCGCGGCTACCAGATTTTTGACCAGGCGGGCAAATCTCGACTCACTCCCTCGGAAGGTATCGGAACATTTTTGCTAAGCGCCGAACCTGAAAATGAATTCACCCTTTCTCTCTATTGGCAGGCCGATGGTCCAACCGACGTACCGTACACCGTTTTTACGCATCTCATCGCCGCCGACGGCTTCAACCAGGCCGGTCAAGACAATCAGCCCGTTTGGGGCAGTTATCCCACCACCAACTGGTCGCCCGGTGAAAAAATCACCGATAAATTCACGCTGACTATCCCCCCCGGCACCCCTTTTGGCGACTATCGCCTGCGGGTAGGCTGGTATCAGCCCGACACGCTGGAACGTGTCCCAGTTTTGGATAACGCGGGACAACCTGTTGCCGACCATGTAATTCTGGATATTATTGTCCGCGTGGAATAACCGCGTGGATTTACGATTTTGGATTTTGGATTTACGATTTCTAATGCTTTAAGGCCATATGCCCGTAATCCATTCCAAGTCAACTCATTGAGAATTGAAATTTGAACATCAAAGGTTTCCTAAAGCAACATATTATCTTCCTCATCATACTTTTGTTCCACCTGATACTTGCTTCTAGTTATGCCAGCCTAATCCCGTTGGGCGAGGCCCCTGACGAGGCGGCCCACCTGGCTTATGCCCGTTTTATTGCCAAAAACGGTCGCTTGCCTGCCACGCTGCAAGAGCGCGAAGCGGCCGGCTATCGCGCTGCCTGGCCGCCGCTTTACCATTTTTTAGTCGCCGCGCCGCTGGCTATAGTGGGCGACACGCCGCCTACCCGTCTCAAATCTGTGGGCGACACCCCTCGCCGTCTTATTCCAACCAACGGCCAAACTATTGCCGTCTTCATCCACACCGATGACGAGGCCTGGCCCTGGCGCGGCATTACCCTGGCCTGGCATCTGGGACGTTTTGTCTCGGTAATTCTTATGGCGTTAGCGGTTTGCGCCACTTACGCCATTGCCTGGCGTCTTACCCATCGGCGACTACTGGCTACCGCCGCCGCCGCTCTACACGCTTTTCTACCCCAAGCCCTTTTCATCGGCAGCGCCATCAACGATGATAACCTGCTAATCTTTCTATCCGGCCTGATTTTTCTAACTCTGGTTAATTACACGCAACGACCCGCCCCTCCCGGCCTCGTCCGTTTCTTTTTTCTCGGCGCGCTGCTGGGACTGGCTACCATCACCAAATACAACGCCCTCCCCCTCTGGCCTATCGTTATCATCTGGACATTCTGGCTAACTTTCCCCCAAGACCCCTTCCGCACTCCTGCACCCTTACCCCCCCGCCCCCCCGCCCCCCTGCACCCCCGCACCCTTGCACCTTTCCTCGCCCTGCTAACCGGCGCAGCTCTAACCGGCGGTTGGTGGTTCATCTTCGTCTGGCGCACTTTTAACCAAATCGATACTCAAGGTTTTATCTCCGGCTCGCTGGCCGCTCTCAGCGCCGGCGCCGCCGATGCCTCTCTCCGTCAGCTTACTCGCGCGGCCTCAATCACCTTGCCCCCGCTCGCTGCCTGGCTGGAGTGGAGCGCCACCCTCTTCCAATCCTTTTGGGGACTCTTTGGCGGCGGCGGCACTATTGAACTCCCAAGCCGGCTTTACTGGCTTCTAGCCGCTATCTGTCTCTTAGCCATTGGTTCACTTATCAGCGCCTCACGATACGCGGCATCGTTCAAATGGGAGAGAAAACGGGGGGGACCACCCCCCAAGTCCCCCGGCCTACGGCATTTTCTTAGCAGGTTGCAGATTTTAAATTTAAAATTTCAGATTTCAAATACTCATCCCTCTTCATCCAATCATTCATCATTCATCATTTATCATTCACTATTCACCATTCTAATCCCCCTCTTCTTCCTCCCCCTCCCTCTCCTCCGCTTTCTCCTTAGCAACAACATCGTTGAAACCGCCCAGGGTCGCCACCTTTTCCCTGCCCTCCCCTTCATCAGCCTGGGATTAGCCTGGGGGTTATCATACGCTTTTAATCTGGCCGTGGATTTTGGGATTCGCGCCTTACGCCAAGCAACCTTTGGTTGCCCGCATCACGCATTACGTATTACGCCAAGCAACCTTTGGTTGACCGCATTACGCCTTACGTCCTTCTTACCAATCCTTGCCTTAAGCCTTTATAGCCTAAACCTTATCCTTTCCAGTTATCCACCGCCTATCCCCCTCCGCACTATCGCCGATGCTGCCGGCATCGAAAACCAACTTCAGGTCAATCTGGCCGAGGGCGTCACCCTGATTGGCTATCAATTGGGCCGGCCCAAAAACGGCGCATTGCCCGTTACCCTTCTGTGGCAAGCCGACTCCATCCCTTCCGAAGATTACTTAATCGACCTGACCCTAACCGACTCTACCGGCCAACCTATCGGCAGTTGGGTTGGATACCCCATAGGCGGGCGCTACCCCACCCGCGCCTGGGACCAGGGCGACATCCTGCGCGACGCCATCTCCCTCCCTCTACTTCCCAATCTCCCCTCCACCAAAGCCACCCTAACCTTAAGACTCCTCAACGCCAACCACCAACCCACAACCAATCCAATTACCCTTACTTCTATAAAACAAGTGACATCTTCTTACCCCCCCGCCCCCCCGCTCCCTTGCTCCCCTGCTCAACTCCGCGCCGACAACCTCCCCCCCGATGCCCCCTTCACCTACCGTAACACCCTCAGCTTCATCCTCCCCAATCAAACTGCCGCCCCCACCCTCATTGCTCCCGACGGCCAAACCTTCGCCCCCACCCAATTTCTCCCCGGTCTCACCGGCAGCATTGCCCACTTCATCGTCGCCCCAAATTGGCCCAGCGGCAATTATCAATTAACAATTAACAATGAACAATTATCAATTGGCAATTATCAATTATCAATTAATAACCGGCGCCTTCAATTTGATCCTCCTGCAATGACCCATGCCCTTAACGCCAACTTTGCCAATCACATTACCCTGCTTGGGTACGATCTCCCCCAACGCCGCGTCCGGCCCGGCCAGAGTTTTCCGTTGACTCTGCACCTGCGAGCCGAGCGCGCGCTGGGCCAAAACCTGGTCATTTTTAACCACCTGCTTGATCAAAACGCCGTTCAGCGCGGCGGAGTCGACCGTATCCCGCAGCAATACTATACCACCCTCCTCTGGGTCCCCGGCGAAATTGTCTCCGACGCCTATGATGTGCCGGTTGACCCCGCCGCCCCGCCCGGCATCTACCGGCTTGATGTTGGCCTCTACCCCGATGACAACCCAGCCTTCTCTCTTCCGCTTTTCATCGACGGCCACCCCATCGACCGCACCGGCGTCACCCTCGGCCCCATAAAAGTCGGCGGGCCGCTACCCGGCGTCGTCGTCTCTAAAGCCAACCCTCAAACCCCGCTCAACATCTCCTTCGGCAACCAAATTACCCTCCTCGGCTTTGACCTACTCGACTCCGCCGGTAACCCAATCGTAAATCCAAAATCCAAAATCCAAAGTCTAAAATTGTACTGGCAGCCCACTACCATCCCCGCAACCGACTATACCGTCTTTGTCCACATCCTCAACTCCGCCGGCAACCTTGCAGCCCAGGCCGATAGCCCTCCCGCCGCCGGAGCCTACCCTACCAGCCTATGGGACCCCGGCGAAATCATCGCCGACGAACGCCCTCTGCCCGACTTGCCGCCCGGCCGCTACACACTTTATGCCGGTTTGTACCGGCCAGACACGGGCGAACGATTGCCGTCGCCAGGAATATTAAACGGCGCAGTGAAGGTGATGGAGTTTGAGGTGGGAGAGTGAGCCGGTCTATTGCCAACCCAAATAAGAATTGAGAATGCCACGATAAAATGCGTGAGGAATTAAAGAAATTACAAGAGTATATGAAGATTTATGCGGAGGCTTTACTCCGAATTGCAGGGGCTTAACAATGGATAAAACATTAACGGTTTAATCCGTTTCCTCCGAAGCATCCGAGGTAATGCTCTCATCGGGAATGAGGGTCTCATCCAAAGACAAGAAGCGACGCTGTTCTTCCTCGGTAAAAGTGGGGGGGGTGCGTTGGATCAGGGACTCGGCCACAGCTAACAAATCGCGGATGGTGGCCGGCCATATCCGGGCTGTCTGGTCATCGCTGGCCGTTACAAGCCAATTTCCATCCGGGCTAAACGCCACCGACCAAATGCCGCCGCTATGGCCGGTTAGTTGCCGCATTTCCTCACCACTGGATGCATTCCACACGCGAACCGTCTGGTCCTCGCTGGCCGTCGCAATCCACTTTCCATCCGGGCTAAACGCCGCCGACCAAACAACATCGTTGTGTCCGACCAGTTGCAGCGATTCTTCCCCGCTGATGGCATCCCAGACCCGGGCCGTCCGGTCAGCGCCGGCGGTTACAATTTGCGTCCCATCCGGGCTAAAGGCTGCCGACAAAACAACGCCGTCGTGGTCGCCCAACTGTAGCGTTTCCTCTCCGCTGACGGCATCCCAAATTCGTACTGTCCGGTCATCGCCGGCCGTTACAATTTTTCTGCCATCTCGGCTAAACGCTACCGACCTAATACGGTCAGTGTGGCCCGTCAGTTGCCGCGTTTCCTTCCCGCCGGCTGTATTCCAAATTCGGGCTGTCCGGTCATCGCCGGCCGTTACAATTTTTCTGCCATCCCGGCTAAACGCTACCGACCTAATACGGTCAGTGTGGCCCGTCAGTTGCCGTACTTCCTTCCCGTTAAGCACGTCCCATATTCGGATTGTCTGGTCATCGCCGGCCGTTGCAACCAATCTACCATCCGGGCTAAATGCCGCCGACCAGACAATACCATTGTGGCCGGTCAATTGCCACATTTCTCTGCCCCTAACCGCATCCCAAACACGAACCGTCTGATCAGCGCTGGTCGTTACAATCAATCTGCCATTCGGGCTGAAAGCCGCAGACACAACACTCCCTATATGGCCCGTCAGTTGCCATATTTCTTCTATGTCGACTCTATCCCACACCTGGGCCACCGGTTCCTGAAAATGAGCCGTCACAATCTGTTGCCTATTGGGATTAAAATCTATTGCCCAAATAGGGCCGCCGGCAAACGCTATGCGTTGCACTCCCTGCCCGTTAATTGCATCCCATACGTGTATTATCCCGTTATCATTAACCGTGATAATCTGTTTGCCATCCGGGCTAAATGTTGCCAGGTTCACCTGATTAATGGAGCCTGTCAGTTGTCTCACCTCTTTTCCACTGGCAACATCCCAGATTTTAACCGTCCGGTCAGCGCTGGCCGTCACAATCTGTTTGCCGTCGGGACTGAACGCGGCCAAAAGAACCTGCCGTCCGTGGCCCGCCAGGCGCTGTATTTCTTCTCCACTGGCCGCATCCCAGATCCGCACCGCCGGTTCTTTGCTTAAGGTCACAATCTGTTTGCCATCCGGACTAAATACAGCCGATCCAATGCCTCCAGTATGTTCCGGTAGTTGCCGCAATTTCTCTCCGTTAATCGCATCCCAAATCAGGACCGTCCGGTCGTCGCTGGCAGATACAATCTGTTTGCCATCCGGGCTAAACGCCGCCGAATTAACACTCCCTTTGTGTCCCCCCAGCAGCCGCAATTCCTCCCCGCTGGTCGCATCCCAGCCCCTAACCGTCCGGTCGGCGCTGGCCGTCACAATTTGTTTTCCGTCCGGGCTAAACATCACCGAAAAGACCCAACCATCGTGTCCAGTCAGCCGCAGCGTTTCTTCCTTGTTGGTTGCATCCCAAATCCGGGCCGTTTGGTCGGCGCTGCCGGTCGCAATCTGCTTCCCATCGGGGCTAAACGCTACCGACACAACACCGCCATTGTGACCCTGAAG
>JAJRVO010000494.1 GCA_024277275.1 Chloroflexota bacterium | reverse complement strand
TAATCAGTAGTCAGTAATCAGTAGTCAGTAATCAGTAGTCAGTAATCAGTAGTCAGTAATCAGTAGTCAGTAATCAGTAGTCAGTAATCAGTAGTCAGTAATCAGTAGTCAGTAATCAGTAGTCAGTAATCAGTAGTCAGTTGTCATCATTTACTGAATATTGAACACTGGTTACTGACACTGAGCATAGCCCAAACTTGACATAAAAGCCATTTTATGTAAAAGTATTACAGGGCATGACCTCAATAATCCGGTTAACTGCCGCTTTAAATAATGCGGTGATTTTGCTGTAGAAATGGTGTTGTTATGGTAGGTCTTTTTGTAATCTTGCTAACAGTTTTCTTGCTGGCCTTTTTTGGCGGCATGGACCAACTTCATGAACTACTTGGGGGCCAAATCAATATCATGGGAACCACCACGGGCAGCCCGGAATTTCAGGTTTTTCTGGGCGGCGCTATTGCGTTTTTAGAATTTGTCATCATTTTGTTTTCGATGCTTGACCGGATTATAGATACGTTGAGAGAAACTGTAAAACCTCTGGCCAGATTAGTTCCCCTGGGCGCTTTTATAACGGTTATCTACCAAACCTTTGCCCCCATATTTCAGGATTTTGCGTCTCGTGGGATGGGCGCCGCCGGAACCGATTCGACTTACATTGCCCAGGCTGTATCAAATGGAACGTTAAGCCAGGGTATACTCTTAACGCTTGGCACAATGTTGCTTTTTCTACTGGCTAATCGGATATTTGGCGGAGAGAGCGATGAAGTAAGGGCGCTTAAGGCAGAGCTTGCCAAGTACCGTAAAGTAAGGAAGCTACTGTGAGAAGCAAGGTTATCATTTGGGGGTTACTGCTATTGCTGGCGTTAGGCTGTAGCCTGATTGGGATTGTGCCCATCGAAGAGGAACTCAAGACTGAGATTCTCCCCGATACCGCTGCCGCTCCCGTTGCCGAGGTTCCAGATCAGGAGGTTTCTGCGCCTGTGGAGCCAACGGAAACGCCGGTCCCAACAGCTACCCCTATCCCAACTATTACCCCCACACCCGAACCCACGGCCACCCCCACGCCTCTTTTAGGCAATCTAAATTTGGTTAAACCTGTTGATGAGGGTAGAGCTAAAAGGTCGTTGCCTCGCCACGGGCTTTTACTTACCCTAATTCTTCCGACCTTTCTTTTGGGAATCCCGTGGATTATTGCCGAGTTTTTTGTTGTTCGATACGTGCAGCCCAGAGGCATCGATTTATCCCAAGTGCGCATAAAGGCCCAAGACGGGCTGTTCATAGAAACCACCATCTCTCTAACCGCGCGACGCTCTCTTACTTTGGCTTCTACCAGGATGACCTGGCCTAGAGTAAGAGAATTTGTAGAAAAGGCATTAGAGCAAGAGCTAATTCACGAAGCCCTTAACTACCCCACCCTGGATGAATTGGAACGGAATCTTAAGGGTATTGCCGAAGGTTTTATCAATTTGCCCGTTGTGCGCGAACTATTGCACGACTTTGGGCTGGAAGTAATGCGCTTCAATGTAGAAACCAGATTTCCCCAAGAAACAATGGACGCGCTCAATAGAAAAGCCGAGGCAGCGGCCGGTGGCACAGCCTACCTGGCTTATGCCGCTGCGGCTCATCTAAACCCGGAGAGCCGCGAATCCAGAGAACTCTACAAAGTATATCAGGAAACCAGGGGACAGGTTGATGCGGCTCGCAACCTGGGTGGCGGGTTAACCAGCATAGCGGGAATGTTTGCCCAGAAGAAGGAACAGGGGGACATGGATGACCACAACTCCGGCAACTAACCCCGACTCTAAAGCAGTTTTATTTGGGCTGTTTAACCGGATTTTAATCTGGTCCCCAATTGTTGGGGGAATTATTCACCAGGTTCTTATGTTCTTTTCAACCACTAACGAGTGGGATAGAATTTGGGTTGTTCTGGATCCCCCCGGACATATTTCTCCGTTTGCCAGCCTGGAAGTTGGCTGGTGGGTCGTTCTCACATTTATGTCGGCTATGTTGTGCCTCTTAACCTATTCCGACCGGATACGTCCCCACCGCTTAATTTTTCCCTTTTACGCTTATCTTGTCTTCTTGTTGATATTTGTTAAACCCGTTTAATCCACTATTTTGCTGCGCATAAACTTTGCCGCGCATAAACGCGCAATTAAAGTGTCAAGGGCCAGCAAACTATCTACGCGCCCTGTTTTAATATCCAGGTCTATTTGCAGCAACTGCTCTAAAATCTCTTCAAGCCAGGGTATGGAAAATCTGGCCGCCTCTTTTAAGCGCATTCTGGCCGGATAATCGCTCTTCCAGCCCTTCTTTTTGGCAATTTCCGCCGCAGACAAACCTCGCTCGGCCATATCTTTAACCTCAAGCAAACTCCTTATTTGGGCGGCAATGCTGCCCAAAATAGCCATTGGATGCTTGCCTTCATCCAACAATTTGCGTAACTGATCATAGGCCCGGCGAGCATTACGCTGCCCGATGGCATTGGTCAAACCAAAATTTTCTGCTTCCTCGCTGTACGGCACCAAAAGATCAATATCTGCCTTTTGAATAGGGCGCTGACCCCCAACGTAAAGCGCAAGCTTTTCAAGCTCGTTGTCAAGGGTACGCAGGTCTGCGCCGACCAGTCTGCCCAAAAACCCGGCTGCTCCCGGCTCTATGGTAGCATTGTGTTCTTGAGCCTTTTTAATAATCCAGGGGTGCAAATTATTCTTATTGGGACCGGCAAAAGAGATAACCGCAGCTTTGGCAGCGGCGGCTGCTTTTAATACGGCGTGGCCTCTCTCCAGCGACTCGTTTTCTACTAGTACCAGGTCGGTGGTGGGGGGGATGCGACCAAGATACTCAACCAGTTGTTTAATTTCTTCCGGCCTACCCTTTAACTGTCTCACATAATCTCTGACAATGACCAACCGTTTGTCGGCCATAAAAGGCATGGCATCTGTATGGCTCCTAATATCGCCCAAACTCAACTCGCGCCCGTCCAGCGCCGTAATATTTAAATCCGCCAGCGACGGGTCGCCCATTGCCGCCCGAAGTTCGGTTATCTTTTCATTTCGCGTAAAATCGTCGGGACCGTGAAATATGTAAAGCATTGCTTTAATTCTTTCCTTCGACCAGATTTATTTTGCTCACTGCTTGCACGCATGATACTATACGTATCCGGGATTTGTCCAACACGTAGATGTGTCTTGGAGTACTAAAAATTACTGAAATAGCGCATAATGTGAGGAGGAGTTTCGAAAAAAGGGATCATGTCATCCATTCGACAAGCCCTTCGTCAGGCTCAGGAAGCTTCTCAGGACAGGTTTCGAACCGCGAAGCGTGTGAGAAATCCCAACGGCATCACTTCATTCTTAAACGGGGCAGGCAAAACCAGTTTTTGCACTATAAGTAACCATACATACTTTTTCCCAACCAAATGAGCTGGTAATCATTGACTGTAGGGATTTCTCCCTTTGGTCGAAATGACATGCTTAAGCAGTTACACCAATATCTAAAATCCAGGAGGATTACCATGAGTGGAGTAAAAACTGTAGCAGATTTGATGACCCTGGCGGCGCGGACTGCCCCCAAGTCGGCCGGCCAGGATTTTGTTGTTATCGAAGTAGTGGAGGGGGAAGCCATCCAACGCCTGGGGCAGGGAATGATAGAGTACGGGCAGAGAACCGGCAAAGGTAATTTTGACCGGGACGGCAGTAATGTTCTAAAGTCTCAGGCGGTGGTGTTGATTGGATTAAAGGATGCGGATGTTCTTAACCTTGATTGCGCCGCTTGCGGCGAGGCAACCTGTATTGTGCCAAACACCCAGGATGGGGAGTTTAAGGGACCAAACTGCGCCTTGCGAATTCTGGATATGGGCATTGCTCTCGGCTCGGCGGTTAAGATGGCCGGGTCGATGAATGTGGATAATCGGATTATGTATCGGGCCGGGGTTGTGGCCAGAGAGTTGGGCCTGATTGACGCTGATTTTGTTATGGGAGTACCGCTCTCGGCCACGGGTAAGAATATTTTCTTTGACCGTTAGCTGTTGCTACACTTTTTTAGAAAAGTGGTCTGCCCAAACCGGGCGACGACGAGGGATCGCACCTACTTTTTTATAACCAACTGACGGTCAAAGCCGGTCAGGGTACGGACGCCGGTAGCGGTGACGGCCACAATGTCTTCAATGCGGATGCCAAACTGCCCCGGAAAATAAACCCCCGGTTCAACGCTAAAGACCATTCCTTCTTCTAACGCCTGCTCATTGCCGGCCATAATCCACGGCGGCTCGTGAGTTTCTAACCCC
>JAJRVO010000493.1 GCA_024277275.1 Chloroflexota bacterium | reverse complement strand
GTACTAGCTGTGCTAACTTAGATGTTGAGTATAGCGGTAATTAGTAAATGGTAATTGGTAATTTGGCCCAATCACTTAAGTGAAACGGCTTACTAATAACCAATTACCCGTACTAAAGCGCCGTATTTGGCTCAAGGCAGGCAGTTACGACAATTCATCTTTTAGGGAAGCCAGGGAATCCCTGGCCTGGGCGACGGTTTCGGCATCCGGCGCTTCAGGCCGATAGGCTGCCACTTCTGCCAGTTGACTTAGCCGGGTCAGGGCGGGTAGGCGATTGATATAGTTGGCGTATTCGGTGACGGTTTCCGACGGCCGGCGGCGGCGATATTTTTTGCGGGGGAGCAGTCGAACCCCTTGCCGGTAGAGTTTGAGAATCAGTTGGCGTGTCTGGTTGCGCCCGGCAATTTGCGTGTAGCGATTGGTCGCCCAGAGCGCTAGAGCTTGCCGGAGCCGCTGGTTTAGGGCAATGACTAAAAGCGCCAACCCCACCAGCAGCGCCTAACCGATTAAAAACGGAGTAAAAAATACCAAACCGGCCCACCCTTTGGAAGCAACCTGCTTGATGGGCAGATTAAGTCCTGAAAGCTGCTTTAACAGTTGGCCGTTGTCGGACAAGAACCAGGTTTGGATGGGGGTAGGGTAGGGTTGCGGCTCCCAGCCGGGGGTGGGGTCAAAAGGAACCCAACCGTGTTCCGGGAAGTAAACCTCAGCCCAGGAGTGGGCGTCGCTAAAGCGCACCTGGTAATAGCCGGTGACGGGGTTGTAGTGGCCGGAGCCGTAGCCCGTGGTCAAACGGGCCGGAATGCCCAGCGTGCGGGCCATCACCACCAGGGCCGTGACATACTGCTCGCAAAAGCCTTCCCGGTCTACAAATAAAAAGGCGTCAACCGCTTCTGCGCCGGGGGGGTGAGCCGGCGGGAAGAAGTTGTAGGGGTATTCGGTTAAAAGGTGGTTGTTGAGCGCTTGTACTTTGTCAAAAGTGTTGTCGTAGGGAGCGGTCAGCGTATTAGCCAGATGTTTGACCCGGTCGGAGATATTATTGGGTAGTTGCAGATAACGTTGCGCGATGCGGGTTGGGTACGCTGTTGAAGCTTGCCGCAGAGTGTCGGGGTCAAACTCAGGCCGGTAAGAAATCACGCTGTAGGTCATTCCGGCCTCTAGCGGTTCCGGCAAGCGAATGCCGTCGTTGCTGTCAAGCGAAACGCTCTCGCTGACTATAAAGAGTTCGGTGGGACGATAGGCGGCAAAAACCAGGTTGGGTTGCTCGGTGACAATGTTAAAGGTTTGCACAACCTGCTGGTTGCCGCGCCAGTTTGGGCCGGTTGTGTCTGGCGGCTCAGAGGCAATCAGCTCCTCAAAGTGTCGTATTTCATCGGGAGGGTCCCAAACCCGGTTGCCGCCTGCTTGCAACTCTCCCAATTTGGCCTGGGATAAGTGTGAGCCTAACGGAAAGGGCAGCTCAAAGTAGATACCCTGGGCGTCAATTTTGGTTACTGTTTTATCGCTTTGCGACCAGATAACGCCGTCGTAAAAATCATAACTGTGACTGCGCCAGTAGCTGCGGCTGGGGCTGCGAACATACATGACAATGTTGTCGCTAAGGCCGCCCCGATAGCGCAAATCCAAACTGGTATCAAAGCCAAAGTAGTAATCGCCGACTTCGTCGCTCCAGCCGTTGATTTGTACCAGCGGTACGCCGGGGTTAATAATTTCTGCGGTTACGCCGCCTCGCAAGGGGACATTGATGGTAAATGGCGGCACTATGGGCCGGTTGGCAAAGCGAGGGGTAAAAAGAAACGCAATAAATGTTGCCAGCAGTACAATTGCGCCGGCGCTAAAACCAAACGCAGTCATTGAGCGGGTTTGAGGAGAAAACGCTTTGCCGGAAGTTTGGCTTGCGCCGGATTTTGGCCGGAGCCTGGCCGATTTCAGGCCGGTTTCTTTATCGGCGATAAAGAAGGCGACAAGAACCAGTACGGTAAAGAGAATCAGGTAGATTGCCAGTTCCGTGGTGCGACTCAGCGAGGCGGCGACGTAAAGATTTGCCAGACTGTGAATAAGAGTGTTAAACAGGCTGGAGCGATGGCGCAAGTCAAAGCTGGTGATGGCCTGGGCAAAGATGGCAAATTGGGCCTGGGGCACAGTAAGGTTTTCAAACAGGCCGACAAACAACCAGCACAGGGCCAGATGCACGGCAATAAACATAATCGCCCGTACAACCTGGCTTCCTTTTTTTAAGTTGTGGTAACTGTACCAATGACCCGCGCTCATGCCAATTGCGGCCAGAATAACGTGCGGCCACAGCCCGTTGTGTACTCGCGCCAAAGCCGGCAGGGGGACCAGCATCGCCGCCAAAATAACGTAACGCAACGTTAGCGAGTGTTCGGGTTTTTGTGAGAACTTTTTCTTTAGTTTTGAGAACATAGTTACAACTCGTCTAACAGCGCCGCCCAGTTGTGCGGGCCGACTGTTTTTACCTCAAGTTCGGCGTCGCTTTGGTTCAGGGCCGAGACCGGGAGAGCGCCATCCGGGGCGATAAAAATAGCCAGTGTTTGCGCGCCTTTTCTTTGCAGCAAGGCCAACTCCCGGCTAATCGACTGGTTGGGGTTGCCGGCTAAAACAACTACAAAAGGAAGCGAGGGTAAATTGCGCAGAACTTTGTCCAGCGGCTCTTGACCATCGTTTTTAACTTTAGCCAGGTAGCTTAAAGTTCCCGGCCAACTGAGGGCCATAGCCGGCGGCTGCCAGCGCCGGCTGTGGCCAGCCAGATAAAAGGGAATGTTTTGACAGGCGGCGTAGTACCCCAAACTTGCCGCCAGCCGCACGGCGGTTTCAAACGTAGAAAACTTGCCCTGGCCTATGCTTCCTCCGGTGGACAGGTCTAACACAACCGTCATTGTTAATTGGTCCTGATCCAAAAACTCTTTTACGACCAGTTTGCCCAGCCTGGCCGTGCTGCGCCAGTGAATCTGGCGCAGCGAGTCGCCGGAGCGATACTCGCGGGTGCCAATAACCTCGCTGCTAACGCCAACACGCAGGGCGCGCCTGTCGGCAAAACCCTTATTTTCAAGCAGGCGGAGGCGTTTGAGCGGATGATACTTTGGATAGATTAAAAGTTCGTCAGGCGCGTCCAGCGCGTGCCGGGTACTAAATAGGCTAAATGGCCCTTTTGAGCGTAGTTTTAGGCTTGAAAAGGCGAATAGCCCTCGCCGGTGGCAGGTAGTTTGGTAACTGAGGCTGATAGATTGGCCCTTAAACAGGCTGGATACAAAAAAAGGCTGAACTTGGTCCGAGGGTGGAGCAAAGGGGCAAACCTCCTGACCGCTTACCAGAAAGGCCGGTTTTAGACGGGTATGCTCAATTTCAAGCGTGATTTCTATGGGGTCGTCTTCAAAAAAACTGGGTGGGTTTAGCAGAGAGTCATTGTTTGGAGTTCCGTTTCTGGTTTGATTTGGTTTATGATTATCTTGGAGCAACGAGGAAACTGAGGGGTGAGCGGCAAGGTTTTGAAATGTCCGCCGGATGCGAATGGGCTTTAGCATTCCCGACGAGTAAAAAAGGGCTGCAAAAAGCAGGCCGACCAGCCCATTTGTCATCATGTAAACCCAACCAACCTGGGTTTGGTTAGCAAGAAGATAAAGGGCCAAAGCCAGAATACTAAATACGAAAGCCTTTTTTGTGGGCATTTGCTCTGCTCTACAACCAGAAATTCATTACCCCAGTGGCACGGGGACGGTATTTAAAGTTGAAGCAACAATGGCGCGCTTTAATTCGGTGGACCGCTCGTGGGTGATGATGCGATGAGTTAGAACGCCGGGAGCCACGGCTTTAACATCATCCGGCGTTACAAAATCACGGTGGTTTAAGAGGGCCATTGCCTGAGAAGCTCGTTGAAGGGCCACCCCTCCCCGGGGGCTAACGCCAAGTAAAACTTCAGGATGATTACGAGTGGCAGTCAACAGTTTGATAATGTACTCTTTAAGCGGGCGTACAATACCGATGCTTCTGACCAGATTTTGCAGAGTCAAAATATCTTCAGGCGATATAACCGGGTCGATTTTGGTTAAGGGGTCTTCATGCTCTTCTCGCTCCAAAATTAAGACCTCGTTTTCAAATTCAGGATAACCCAGACTGAGCGAGATCAGAAATCGATCCAATTGAGCTTCGGGCAGGGGAAATGTGCCGGTGGTTTCGACCGGGTTTTGAGTGGCAATTAAAAAGAAAGGATTCTCTAATTTGTACCGCTGACCGTCGGCCGTAACCTGGCGCTCGGCCATGCTCTCTAACAAGCTGGATTGCGTGCGCGGGGTGGCCCGGTTAATTTCATCGACCAGCACAAATTGGGCAAAGATTGGGCCGGGCATAAAAACAAAGTTCTGCTCTTTTTGGTTGTAAATCGATGTGCCGGTAATGTCGCTGGGTAGTAAATCGGGGGTACACTGAACCCGTTTAAAGCTGGCGCTAATGGAGCGTGCCAGGGTCTTGGCTACCAAAGTTTTGCCAATGCCGGGCACATCCTCTAAAAGGAGGTGTCCGTTAGCCAAAATTGTGGTTAAAATTAAACGGAGCGTATTTGGTTTTACAACTGCGGCCCGGTTAACGTTTTCCTGAAGTTGATCGATGAGGCCGGCGGCGGCATCAAGGGTTAGTCTGTGGTTGGGGCTACGCGTTATATTTTCTGATATACTTTTGACAGCGTGAAGAGTTGAGATATTGGCCATAATTTTTTCTTGTTACCATTGATTTGACGGACTGATAGAGTTGCAAAGTTGCAGGGTTGCAAAGTTGCAGGGTCGCAGGGTGGCAAAGTTGCAGGGTGGCAGGGTGGCAAAAAATGACGAGTTGTTACCTTGCTACCTTGCTACCTTGTTACCTTGCTACCTTGCTACCTTGCTACTTGCAACTTGGGAGCAGGTGATTGTTGTCAAATTAACCGGGCGTCCGATAGCAAATTCGATTATCGGGTATTTTACCACACGCCGACTCCGAAATGTTGAAGCCGGACTCCGAAAACAGGTTGAGAAGTTGCTAACCGAGCAATTTAATCGACGTTATAAATGTGCCAGAAGAAGCGGAAATAGCCAAATCAGGCCAATAAAACAGGACTCGTCCCCGACGAGTCCTGAACACAAAAGCGGGTTTGTGATACAAGGCAATTGCCATACAATTGTCTTATTTTTTGTAGAGTTAAGCGTACACTTTTTCTAGCCCCAATTTATCAAGAATTTGCTCCTTGATAACGGTAAAATCGGCGTTAAAGCGAACAAAATCCAGGTAATCGGCCTGGACAGTGAGGACAGGACACAGGGTAAAATCATCAATCCAGGCGTTGTATAATTCATTGAGTTGTTGCAAATAAAGGGGAGAAACGTCTCGCTCAAAATCCCGGCCCCGGCGATGAATCCGTTCAATGAGGGTGGGAACGCTGGCCTTGAGGTAAACAATTAAATCGGGCCGGGGTAGAATCTGGATAAATTCTTCGTACAAGTCGCGATAAACTTTATAATCTCTGTCTGACATATTGCGGAGCTGGTGAAGATTGCGGGCAAATATTTCGGCGTCTTCATAGACGCTGCGGTCTTGAATGGCAGTGCCGGGATACCTGATTATTTCTCGGTGGCTACGCAGACGGCGGGATAGAAAAAATATCTGCGAGTGGAAACTCCATTGCGGCATATCTTTGTAAAAATCGGCCAAATAGGGATTGTCATGTACGGCTTCGTAAAACGGCGTCCAACCAAAACTTTCGACCAGTAATTGAGTTAAGGTGCTTTTACCAACCCCCATATTTCCTGCAATGGCAATAAAGTGTTTTTTTGTCATTTCCTCTCATTTCCTCCTGAAACCCTCTGGTTTCATATGGCGCGTTTGGCGCGAGGATGGAAGTGGATGGACATCCCCCCCCCGCCATACGCGGTATACAACTAAAAAGCAAAACCGCTACACCGTTTATGTTGTAGCGGTTATCAAAATCTTCCTACAGTTTTGTAAATAGGGAGATCAATCAAAAGAAAAAATTTGGCGACAAAAACAAAAAAAACCATAATCAACCTCATTTGTATCACAAGAGTTGACATTTACACATTTGTTGGGGGGAGACGTTAGCGTTTACCTGTAGATTATCGAAGCCAGACAATCTAATTATACCACTATATCCAGTGTCTACAAAATTTAACAGTACTAAATGTAGGTGTTATCTCTAAAAAAATTACCCGGCGGTAATTTTAACACATTAGTACATTAAACTGAATAGATTAAGGAGCCGCCTATGAAGCGGGGCTTCACACGCGCCTGATGAAACCCAACAGCAGGGGTGCAAGGGTGCAGCGGTTCAGGGGTGATTTTTGTTCATTGCTCATTGTTAATTGTTCATTGGTTTCATAGGAGTAAATTGTGGAATTCATATTATCATTGCTACTTGCTTTTAGACAACCATACCTCTTTTATGATACAATAAATGCGCAACTCAAGATTTAGGGTCACACAATGTATAAACCAAAACTACCCATCGACATCGACCGGCTAAAGTGGATTGGCCCAGACGATCCGGGTTGTACCGATAGCGGCTTAATTCATTGCGTCCGCATACCAGAAACAGCCAGCCGGACACAGCCTGCGCCAATGGTGGTTATGCTGCATGGTTGGAGCGGCGATGAGAGTGTGATGTGGGTTTTTAAACATTCGTTGCCGCCCAATGTTGCAGTTATTACTCCCCGCGCGCCGCTTGAGTTAACCAATGGCGGATTTGTTTGGTTTGAAGAAACACATCTCAACCCTGCTTTAGAATCGCAAAAGTTGGCTCTAAATAAACTAGAACACTTTTTGACTTGTTTGCCTCGCCTCTATCCGGTTAACCCAACTCAAATGGTTTTAATAGGATTTAGCCAGGGCGCAATGCTAGGTAATGCTTTTACTCTGACCCATCCCAATAATGTTATTGGCGTAGCTTCATTGGTGGGGGCTATGCTACAAATGCCGGCAATAGAGCGCCATGCCGGCTTATTAGCCGGTTTGCCGGTCTTTGTTGCTCATGGTGTACGGGATGATATTATCCCCGTAAGCGCCGCCCAATACACCCGCGATGTGTATGTTCAACTGGGGGCGGATGTTACTTACGTCGAGTACCCGGTAGCCCACAAAATGAATCCCCAGGGGATGAAGGATTTAAAGACCTGGTTATACTCAGCACGGTCACAAAGTAACATTCTGAAAGCCAGAGAATAGGACACAGATTTTCGCAGATAAACACAGATTATGGTAAAAAACTAAACAAAAATCTGTGAAATCTGTGTTCATCTGTGTCCCATAAAAATGTT
>JAJRVO010000492.1 GCA_024277275.1 Chloroflexota bacterium | reverse complement strand
TTTAACTTTAGGGTATTTGTGGGACTTTTGATGATATTGGTCACAATCACCGTCAGCAGTTCGTTTCCTTTGCCCGGCCTAACCTCAATCGTTACTACCGCCGTTTACTGGCTGGTTTTTGCGGGCTTGGTCACGCTTACCCTCACCGAGGACCCCATGAAAGCAGGTCACGGGCTGTTTACTGCTTTAAGCGGCTTTGGCTTGTTCTACGCAACTATAGAAAGCAGCCTGTTGCTGACCGGGCTGTGGGGAACAGTTAATTTGTTGATTGCGCTGGCTATTGGTTATTTGACCGTGGTTAGGGGCGCCGGCCCGGAGGAGGAAATTTAATGCCGACGGCTCTATGGCTTATTGCCTTGCCTATAGGCGCGACCCCTCTTGTTTATCTGCTGCGCCGAAGTTGGCTGGGGGCAATAGTGGCGGCGCTTGTTGCCTTTTTCTCAGCCTGGCTGGCTGTGCGGCTTCCTGTTGGCGTGGTGTTGAATTTGCTGGGCCGAACTATTGAGTTAGACCCGCTCTCTCAAGTCACGTTATCGCTGCTTTTTGCGGCTACAGCCGCTTTGTTTTTAACGCTTGTCCCCTTCTCTTTTGGGCGACGCGGGAAAAGGAGGGATGCGCCGCACAGCAAAAGTATTGGCCAGGAAGCCCGAGTTTTTTATCCGGCTGCCCTGCTAATATTAGGGCTTTTTGTAGCCGCCGGTCTGTCTCGACACCTGGGCATCACCGCTATTTTTATTGAGTTAGCTGCTATTTTAACCGTTTTTGTGATTCAAGCAGAACGCCTGGAATCAACGCGGGCGGCGCTGCGTTTTTTAATTTTGATTTCTTTAGCCACGCCCCTCTTTTTGCTGGCAGCCTGGCAGATTGACCTCGACCGGCTGAGTGGCGGTCTGGAATCGACCAGAAACCTGGAGCAGATTGCTCTTTTTGTGGGGTTGGGCTTTGCGGTGTGGCTGGCGGTTGTCCCTTTTCATGGCTGGTTAACCAGCGCCGCCACCGAGTCATCGCCGCCAATGGCTGCTTTTGTTTTGATTGCTTTTCCGGTGGTGGCCTTTTCTACCCTAATTCACTTGTTGGTAGATTTACCCTGGCTGGTCGACTCGGTATATCTGGTTGAGGCGATGCTTTTGGCCGGGGTGTTTACGGCCTTTATTGGGGGCGTTATGGCCGGCGTTCAGCGGGGGTTTGGCGAGCTTTTGGGGTATGCCGCTCTTTATAATTTGGGCAGCATTTTGGCCGTGTTGGGTCTTGGAGGCCGGGCGGCGGTCATTGCTGTTTTATTTAGTTTGACCGTGCGGGCGCTGGCTCTGGCGTTAATTTCAGTCAGCTTATCAACCATCCATTTGCGCGTTGCCAGCGACGGCTTTACCCAGGTTAAGGGTACAGCCTGGCAGATGCCAATAGCTACCGCCGGATTGGTAGTGGGTGGGTTAACCCTGGCCGGCGCGCCGTTAACCGCCGGTTTTGCCCCATATTGGCAGTTGCTTCGCTCTATTGCCACGGTCGACTCGCGTTGGTTGGTTTTGCTGATTTTGGGCGGGGTAGGGGTCGCCATTGGTTATTTGCGCGGATTGCGGGCTATGCTGTCATCAAACCGGCCAAATAATGGGCAACCGCCAGACTTGTCTCTAAAGTTTTCGGAGCCTTTGCCGCTTTTAGTTATCATTGGCGTGTTAGGTTTAACGTGTATTGCCTTAGGGCTTTTCCCCTCGCTTTTAATTGAACCCCTTCAGACTGTAATACGTATCTCGTTGCCTGTTCGCTAGTACACGGCGGCGTAAATCCTTCGGTAGTTTATGGAGTGAAAAAGTGCACTTTTTCACTCCATAAACTAAGCAACGCGCTGCTTGTAACTACCGAAAGACTTCCGCCAAGCTGTACTAGTACTAAGTCAATCTTATTTTAGCGGGTAGTGAAGCCCCTTGTGGGCGTTATTACAACGGCAAAACGGGCACAAGGCCCGATGCTACACCCGTCAATGTGTACTTGACTTTAGTACTAGGGAACAACGATTAAATAACTTCCACATTTTAGATAAGGTAATTGGTAATTGAGCCAATAACTAATAACCAATTACTAATTACTACTTACCAATTACAACTCGGATTGCGTTATTCAGACGGGAGATTGGTTAGATACAGGTTATTACTATCCAGTATATACATCTTCTCGCCAATCTCATCGACAAAGATATCTTGCAGGGTGGCAAAAGATATGGCCTCGCCTGCGCGGGGCTTAAATTGACGGACAAAACTGCCGTCTTTGTTAAGCTGCACTATCCGTTGATTACCGGCATCGGCTATGTAAAGATGCTGTACCTCCTCGTTGGGGGCCGTGAAGAGAGAAACCGGATTGTTGAGAGGTTTATCTAGCCCGGTTACGCTAAATTCAACAACGGGTTGGCCGCTTAAATATTTGCTAATATTTCCGTCTTTAAAGAGGATGTAAATTGAACCGTCAATAGCCACGTCAACGGCGTTGGTCAGGTCGATGGCTTGCTCGGCGGAAAAGTAACTTTCGGGGGGGGCGCTATAACCGTCGAGGGTGGGCAAATAGCGCAAAAGGGCGTTGGCTTGCGGGTCTAGCACGTAAAAGTTGCCAAAGTAGCTGTCTACGGCAACCGGCAAGGCCAGCGTTTCGGTTCCGGCCAGGGCAGAGGTGGTAATGCCCCAGTTGGGGTTGTACTCCAGCAAGCCGGTGCTGTTGAGGATTACCAAATCACTGGTTTGACGACTGCCGCCGGTAGGCATCCAGGTCATCGCCAGTAAATCGCTTACCGCAACGTTTTCAACCGCTTGCCCCCGCGATACCATAATCACCGTCTCATCATCCGGCTGCAACGCTTCGCCCGCATCATCCAGGCGGTGATGAAAAATTCTATCGTTGCCGGCATCCATTACGTAAACTTCCAGGCCCTGGACAACAATACTGTTCAGCTTTGCGCCGGCATCGGTATATTGGCGGAGTTGCGGTAAATAATAAAGGCGATGAACATTGCCAACCTTGTCAGCCTCTTCTGCCATCTGCCGGCGTAATTCCGAGATTTCCGGCTGGTCTGTTTTGATTTGTTCGGCCTGAACCAGGGCCGCTTCGGCTTCGGTCATCAACCCCAGAGCCGAGGTTGGTTCAACGGCCTGAGCTTGTTCAAATTTGGTCTGAGCTGTGGCAACGAATTCATTGTACTCGGCTTCTCTAATTCGTCCTTTTTGCAGGTAATTGACCGTTACAATCACCGCCACCAATATGGGGATGGCGATGGCGACATTGCGCAGCAGCGTCCACGATGACGCTGAGTAGGATTGTCGCTGCGCTTGCGTTCCGGCCAGTCGCGGTGATTGCTGGCTGCCTGCGCCCGGCAAAAGCAGGGTGAGAATATTTTTTAAGCCGCCGCCTAACAGGGCAACCAGCATAAATACCCCCATAGCCAGCACCCGGAAAATCTTTTTGCCCGCTAACACTGCCACGGCAGATTGAGCCTTGCCTTTTTCTGATCTAAATGGCGACTCAGCGGCCATTGAGTCCATAACGGTGGAGTAATCTTCGACTTCTGGCATCATATCATTATCCTCTGCCGGTTGGTAATATGCTATATCTTCATCATCTTGTGGGATAGGTTGGCCGACCGGCGCTTGCGCCCCGGATTTACGGGTAAAAGCTCCCCACCATTCAAGCGGCTTTTGCATAATTGAAGTGCTTGTAAATATGGTAGAAGCGTGAACCTGTCCTTCAATGGCCGGTTCTAAAGGCTGTGCGCCGGGCGCTTCCGCTACAGTTTGAACCTTGACCGGTTGCGCTGCCGCTGTTTCTTTATTAGTTGACTGACCACGGCGTCGATTAAAGAGGTTGCTTAATTGCGGAGGCGCAGGAATTTTTAGCGGGCCAATGGCGGTTGATTTGACTTCAATTGCCTCTAACACTATCGCGGAGCAGTGTTTTGCTCTGGCGATTTTGGCTAGATTTTTTGTAGCTGTTTTTACGTTACCCGAATCCACGGCTCTGACCAACTCTTTTAGGGGAAGCTGACCGGCCAACCGGCTATCGGCCAAAACCAGCCTGTCTTCCAAGCTCAACCTGAGATGGTGAAGGTTTGGTTCTATCACGTTATTTAGGCCCAAGGCCGGCTCAGTGTTATCCTGGGTAGGGGCCATAGCCTCGTCTAGCCAGGCAGACCGGGCCGGGTAGCGCCGAATGTGATTGCCCAGCACGGCAAAAAACGCCGCCGGTCCAATTTGGGCCACAAAGGCGTCTTCGTGGGTTGTCACCAGCGCCACCGCTCCTCCAACTACTTGTTCTTTCAGAGGCGTTTGTTGGTTACGGTGGTAGAGCAAATCGCCAGCGGCTTGCATGGCCCGGCGTAGGCTGGCGGTGACCGATCCCCGAGACAGGTAGTAGTTGTCTCGAATTGTCTGAGCCAGTTGTTGCTCCAGAATATCGCGGTTGGCAATGTCGCCCTGAATCTCAGCGACCACAAATAAATCGCCCTTGCCTGCGCCGGGGATGTCGTCCGCTTTTGGCTCACGCACGGCAATTTGGTTGGGCGCGTTACTGCGCCATTTCCCTCCGGCGATATTCAATTGACCAACGATAGTTGTTATTTCAGCGGTCATAGGATTGCCTCCCTTATAACATTTTGGATTTTAGATTTTGGATTTTTGATTAATAAGCTCAATCCAAAATCTAAAATCCACAATCCAAAATCATCATTCCCACTCAATGGTGGCCGGCGGTTTGCTGCTGATATCGTACACTACTCTGTTAACGCCGGATACCTCATTGACTATCCGGTTGCTGATACGGGCCAGTAACTCTTCCGGCAAACGCGCCCAGTCGGCGGTCATAAAATCATCGGTGGTTACGGCCCTAATGGCGATGACGTTGCCGTAGGTCCGGTAATCGCCCATTACGCCTACGGTTTGAACCGGCAGCAGCACCGCAAAAGCCTGCGAGGTGCGATGATACCAGTCGGCGGCCCATAGCTCCTCGATGAATATGGCGTCGGCGGCGCGCAGTGTTTCCAATCGCTCCCAGGTGATCTCGCCCAGTAAGCGCACGGCCAGGCCGGGGCCGGGAAAGGGGTGTCGCCACACAATTTCTTTAGGCAAGCCCAACGCTTCGCCCACGGCCCGCGCCTCGTCTTTAAAGAGATAACGCAGCGGCTCGACCAGTTCAAAGTGCATATCATCCGGCAAACCGCCGACGTTGTGATGCGTTTTTATTTTAGCCGCTAACCCCTCCCTTGCTCCCCCCCCGCTAGCGGGGGGGGTGAGGGGGGGGGTAGCGCTTTCGATGACGTCCGGGTAAAGCGTACCCTGAGCCAAAAAATCGACCTGGCCCAACTTGCGGGCTTCAGCCTCGAAGATACGGACAAACTTCTCGCCGATGATTTTGCGTTTGGCCTCCGGGTCGGTTACTCCGGCCAGGGCGCTTAAAAAATCTTCGGTGGCATCGATGGCTGCCAGCCGGGCGTGCATCTCTTTTTCAAAGGTTTGCGCCACTTGCGCCGGTTCATTTTGACGCATCAGGCCGTTGTTGACAAAAATGCAGGTCAACTGGTCGCCAATGGCCCGGTGCAGCAAAGCCGCCACCACAGACGAGTCGACCCCGCCCGACAAACCGCAAACCACCTTGCCCTGACCAACCTGGGCTTGTATCTGAGCGATGCTTTCGGCAATAAAGTTGCCGGGCGTCCAGCCGCCGTGGCAGCCGCAAACCTGGTACAAAAAGGCTCGCAGCAATGCTTTGCCCTGAGGGGTGTGGGTCACTTCCGGGTGAAATTGCAGGCCGTACAGCCCGCGTTCCGGGTTGCCAATGGCGGCGTAGGGCGAGTTTTTGGATTGAGCCAACGCCCTAAAACCGGACGGCAGCCGGGTAATGCGGTCGCCGTGACTCATCCAGGCCGCCAGCTTTGATGTTGTGATTTCGGCGTCGCTAAAAAGCGGCACGTGCGATGGGTCGAGCAGCTCAATTTCAGCCGGGCCGTACTCGCGTTCGGAACTGGGGTTGACCTGTCCGCCCAGGTGGTAGGTTAAAAGCTGCATCCCGTAACAGATGCCCAAGACCGGTTTTTTGGTTGTTAAAATGAAGTCCGGCAGGTGTGGCGCGCCAGTCTCGTATACGCTGGCCGGACCTCCTGACAAGATGTACCCCAATGGATTAAGGCGAGTGATTTGCTCCAGCGGGGCGTTATAGGGTATCAATTCGCAATAAACTTCAAGCTCGCGCACGCGGCGGGCAATTAACTGGCTGTACTGCGAGCCAAAGTCCAGGATGACTACCGCCTCGCGTTGTGAAGCCCCTTCACGCTGTGAAGCGCCTTCACGCTGTGTAGCGCCTTCACGCTGTGTAGCCGTCATGGCGACACACCTTTGGCAAAGATAATCTCGTCATCGGTCATTTTTTCTATAACGGCCAGAGAGCGCACCCGCAGGCCCATCTTTTCCAATTCGGCGCGTCCTCCCTCAAATGATTTTTCAATTACCGCGCCAACTCCAATGACTTCGGCCCCGGCTGCCTGGGCTAACCGCACCAGGGCCATAATTGTGTTGCCGGTCGCCAGAAAGTCATCGATGATAAGAACCTTGTCTTCTTTTTTTAAGAATTCCGGGGAGACCATCACCCGGACTTCTTTGCCCTTGGTGTGCGATGGGGCGCTTTGGACCAGGATATTGTCTGGCATAGTAATGGGTTTGGTTTTGCGACCATATACTACCGGAATCCCCAGGGCCAGGGCCGTTGTTAAGGCCGGGGCAATGCCGGAGATTTCGGCGGTTAAAACTTTGGTGATACCTAACGCGCCAAAGTGAGCGGCCAGAGCGCCGCCCACGGCTAACATCAGGGCCGGGTCTACCTGGTGGTTGATAAAACTGTCTACCTTGAGTATCCCGTTACCCAGATTTTTTCCTTCACGTCGAATGCGTTCTTTTAGAGCTTCCATAACCCTCTCTTTGTGACATTATGACAACTTATATTGTACCATATTAGTTTAGTGAATCCAAATATTATGGTAAGTAATTTGATGATAGTTATCAATATGTAGTGTTGTGCCGGCATTATACCACAAGATATAGGGGATGGGCATATATATAGGTTGATTGGGATATATTCAATTTTATTTCCTACGATAGCGCCTGCATATTCTTGCGAGAAGGCGAGAGCCTGAAAGCGGTTGCAGCGCGAGGTTTTTCGACCCTGGAGAAGGTGTTAAATCGCTACTATCCGGAGGAGGATGATTCGTTGTCCAGAGAGATTCGGCGTACGGGTCGCTCCCTTATCCTGGCCGATGCTCAGGCCGATGCTCGCTTCTCGCAATGGGGCGATTCCGGCCACGTGCGTGGTTGGATGGGAGTCCCTCTAATGGTAGGCGGCAAAGTCATCGGCCACCTGACGCTAGACAACCGGCAAGTTGACGCATATAGTGAAGCAAACGCTTCTTTGGCCCAAGCATTTGCCAACCAGGCAGCGGTAGCCATTGAGAATGCCCGGCTCTATACCGAAACCGAACAGCGGGTCGAACACCTGGCTGTCCTCCGTGAATTGGACCAGGCCATTACTGCCAGCCTGCACATTGACGATGTTTACCAGGCTTTTGCCCGGCACACCGGGCGCTTGCTTCCATTTTATCACATGTCTATTGCCTTGCTGGAAGGGGACAATGCACGCCTGGCCTATGCAACCGGTGAAGAAATTATAAACTCGGTTGGAACCACGCAGCCGCTTAAAACTATGGGGGCGATTAATTGGGTGGTTACGCAAGACCAGCCTCTTTTGAGTCCTGACATGGCCGCCGATAAACGCTTTGTTGCCTACCGGCGCTCGCTGGAGGTGGGTCTGCACTCAGCTATGATCATTCCCCTACGGATCAAGGGCCAAATCATTGGCACCTGGAATTTGGTCCACCGGCAAGCGGAAGGCTACAGTACGGACGATTTTATCATTGCCCAATCTATGGCCGACCAACTGGCCATTGCCGTTGAAAACGCTCGTCTGTACCAGCAAGTACAGCGCCATACTGAACAACTGGAACAACTTGTTGTTGACCGAACCCGGGAGTTATCGGTACTTTATGAAGTAACGGCGATGGCCAGCGAATCTTTGGATTTACAAACAACGTTGACCCACGCTTTAAAACAGGTTTTGGTGGCAATGCAAGGTAATTCCGGGGCTATTCACTTGTTGGATGAGGCCGGTGGAGCATTGGGCAATATAACATTGAGGGAAAGGAACCTGAACCTGGCCGTCCAACAAGGGCTGCCGCCAGACATTGTTGCCCAGGTAGATTCTATATCGTCAAATTCAGGGTTGGGTAAACGTGTGATAGAAGCGGATGGACCGTTGTTTATACCCAACGTTGTCTCTGATCCGCATTTGGCCGAAATATCCGCAGGCCGCCCGAATATGTATGTTGGCCTGCCGATGCGAGCCAGAGGGGGCGTGGTGGGGATACTCAGTATTCTCAGAGAGGCAGCGCAGCCGCAATTTAACGTGGAAGAGATGACGCTTTTAATTTCTATTGCCGACCAGATAGGCGTGGTTGTAGAGAGTACCCGGTTGCGACAACAGGCCGAACAGTCGGCAGTAATAGAAGAGCGCCAACGGCTGGCGCGAGAGCTACACGATTCCATCACCCAACTTCTGTACAGCATGAATCTCTTCGCCAAGTCAGGCAGAAATGCGTATAATCTGGGTAATCTGGATGAGATGAATTATTGTTTAACCGAACTTGGCGATAGCGTGCAGCAGGCGCTAAAAGAAATGCGCTTGCTGGTTTACGAGTTGCGTCCCCCAATTCTTGAACAAGATGGCCTGGTTGGCGCTTTACAGCATCGGCTGGATGCGGTTGAGGGCCGGGCCGGAGTAACCACCCAGTTGCTAACGGGTCGGGAGATGGAACTACCGGCACAGATAGAAGAAGCGCTTTACCATATTGCTTTAGAAGCGTTAAACAACGCCCTTAAACATGCCAAAGCCACCTCGGTCACGGTCAAGATTAAGGCCGATGCGGCAGGAGTGAAGCTGGAAGTGGTAGACAACGGCTCTGGATTTACTTTTGATGCCGTTAAGGATAAAGGCGGTCTGGGGCTAGTTACTATGCGTGAACGATCAGAGAAGTTAGGCGGCGGTTTGACTGTTGTTTCGTCGCCGGGGCAAGGGACGACGGTGAAGGTAAACCTGAAACAATGAGCAATTGACAAGGGACAAGGGACAAATGACAAATTCAAAACCTATTCGCGTTCTCATTGCCGATGACCACCCCGTTGTGCGGCGGGGATTGAAATCTTTATTAAACACCGAACCTGGCCTGGAATTGGCCGGTGAAGCAGAAAATGGGGTAGAAGCGGTAGAATTGGCCGGGTCGTTGCAGCCGGATGTCATCCTGTTAGACCTGATTATGCCCAAATTGACCGGCCTTGAAGCGATTCCCAGAATAAAACAAGATAACCCCAAGGCACGCATCCTGGTTGTTACCAGTTTTGCCGAGGACGATAAAGTCTTTCCGGCCATCAAGGCCGGCGCGTTGGGCTACCTGTTAAAAGACGCCCCGCCGGAAATGTTGGTCCAGGCCATCCACGATGTTCACCGGGGCGAACCCTCGCTGCATCCCACCATTGCCCGCAAATTGATGCAGGAACTTAAACAACCATCACCGCTTTCCCCCACCGCCGAACCCCTAACGCAGCGCGAGGTAGTCGTGCTTCAGCTCATAGCGCGAGGATTGACCAACCAACAAATTGGCAAAAAACTCTCCATTACCGAGGGGACAGCCCGCTTTCACATCAGCAATATTTTGAGCAAGTTGCACCTGGCTAATCGTACCCAGGCCGCGCTCTATGCCCTCCAAGAAGGTTTGTCTAGCCTGGAAGACCTTGAATAAGGTGGTTCAACGTAGATTCGAGGGGTAGGTTGGGTTGAAGAATGAAACCCAACACAATCAGCCCAAGATTGTCGGGTTGAGGTACGAAACCCGACCTACCCATTGCATTTACTAGCCTGGAAGACCTTGAATAAGGGGTCTGTTGCGCCCGTTCTCTCGTTCCAACGTTCCAGCGTTGGAATATCTCCCAGACGCTCTGCGTCTTTTGTGCCGGCCGGCGCAGAGCATTGAAACGAGAGGGTGAACAGTTACCATAGCATAACATTTGTCATAGTCTAAAACCATAACATTTATCATGGTTTATCCAAACAAAACGACCGCTCACGAGCGGTAGTTTTGTTTGGATTTAAACTTCTTGTTGGGTTTTAAAACAGGATTTGCAGCTAGTGTGTCCTGCATACAGAAATGATATGATATAGAAGACCGAAGACCGGCAAAACAAGCCGGATGGGAGGAAATTTGGATTATGGAGATGATACTAACTATGCCGCCAGAAAACAAGACAATCCAAGATGCCACAATCAAGCCTAACGTATCGGTTCTAATTGTCGCCAAGCCAGACCGGATGCGAGACAGTCTAAAGTTTTTACTGGAAACTGAGTCTTGGATAAACGTGGTGGGCCAGACAGATGAAGTCGCTTTAACCCTGGAGATGGTTTCCCAACATCAACCATCACTGGTGATATTGGACACCAATATATCAAAAAACGGAATCTGGCTGTCTGTTTTGAAACAATTCAAAGCG
>JAJRVO010000006.1 GCA_024277275.1 Chloroflexota bacterium | reverse complement strand
AGGTGTTTCTTAAATCGTGTAGACCAGACCGCAGAGGTTTCTGAAGCCGATTTTAACTGTAGTCAGGTTCATAACCGGGGCAAATTCGCTTAAAAATGTCTCGCAAAAAACCTCTGCGGTCTTTAAGAAACACGCTCTTAGGTCCAAAATCGCCGGGCCACGGGCCCGGCTAGAGCAATCAATAACTATAAGGCGAACGGTCGCCTTTGACAAATTTATAATCGCCAACACAATTGCCGTATGCAAAAAAAACTATCAATCTCCAAAATGCTCAATATCAGTTTGCCCCACCAGTGGGGACTCATTGTTTGCATTGCGGTTGGCTTAAGTTCATACGTGGGGATGGCCGGCTTGCATTTGCAACAGGGCACTCTACGCGATGAACACACCCCCCATACTTTAGGCTGGTACGGTTTAGCTTTTGTAGGTTATCTGGCGGCTTTAATATGGGTTGAAAGACGGGGCGTCGGGTCGCTGCTTCTCATCTGGAGCGCTGCCATTATTTTTCGGTTGCTGCTGCTGTTCACCGTCCCTACCTTGTCAGATGATGTATACCGCTACATGTGGGATGGCTACGTAGCCAATAATGGCGTTAGCCCCTACGCCTACCCTATCGATGCCCCAGAGTTGGATTATCTGGATACTCCCCAACGAGCGCTGGCCAATAATCGCTGGATGGCCAGCCCCTATCTGCCGGCTGCCCAACTTCTATTTGCCGCTCTGGCCCGTTTTTTGCCGCCGAACCCTCTCTATTTTCAAATTGTAATGATTATTTTTGACCTGCTGGCAGCGCTACTGATAGTAAAATTGCTAACCCTGGTCAGACAACCCGCCCATCGAATTTTGATTTACCTGTGGAATCCTCTCGTAATTGTCGAGATTGCTCACGGGGCGCACATTGATGGGCTAATGGTCTGTTTGACCCTTCTGGCAATATGGTTGACCCTTTCCCCTCGCCAGACAAAACTCACAATCTGGCTGGCCCCTGTTGCTCTGGCTCTGGCCACGCTGACCAAGGTTTTGCCCATTTTTCTCTTGCCCATTTTAATTTGGCGTTGGCGCTGGCGACAACTCTTTCTCTACGGGCTGGTTATAATTGGTCTGGCAACGCCTTTTGGTTTGAGTGCCGGTTGGGGGCTTACCGGCCCCCTCAATGGCGCCGGTCTCTTTGGGGCCATCCGTATCTATGCCGACCAGTGGAATTTCAATAGCGGTCTCTTTCACTGGCTAGAAGTCGATTGGCTGCCTCTATTGGGCATAGTCCAGCCTACTGTTTGGGCCAAACGAATTGTTGGGGCAGGGATGTTTCTTGTTCTGAGCGCCGTTTGGTTAGAGGCGCGCCGGTCGCTTGATATTTACTCGACACTGCGCCTGATGGCCGTGCCGTTTATGGCCTATTTGTTGCTGACAACCACCGTGCATCCCTGGTATATGTTAGTTTTAATGGTCTTTTTGCCCTTCCTGGCTCCTACGTCAAAAGAATCGCCCTGGCGCTGGTTGATTCTGACCCCCTGGCTCTACCTTAGCGCCGGCATTACTCTATCCTACCTCACCTACCTCACCCCCCTCAATTTTCGAGAGTTTGAGTGGGTGCGTCAGACGGAGTGGTGGCCGGTATGGGGGTTATTGGCGGTGTGGGGTATTTATGGCTTTATTGGGTATCGACAAAAGTTGGCATAAAATACACCCCGTTCTTTACTTCTCCCCCTGCTTGCTTAATTACCGCTTCGGCCAACCTTTGGCTTCGTAAAGCAAATTCTTGCACAGTCTGGTATTCGGGTAAATTGCCGGTTACATCTTCGTTGTGGTACAGGTCGGTGGCGGTACGGATGGGTTCAGGCAGGTCTTGGAAACCGTAAATGATGCCTAGCAGACCAGAGGCGGTGGTGGCATTGTTATCGGCATCCCAGCCGGCTAAACAAGCAATGGTCATTGTTTCCAGCAGGTCGCCATTACCATAGAGCAGGGCCATGATGGTACTGGCAAAGTTAACTTTCGACGCCCACCATTCGGGGTCGTCATTGTAGGTGGTCTTTAATCAGGCGACGAGTTGCTCGCCAGTTGGTGGGGTGTTGCCGGCGCCAGGTTGTCACGTTGTCGACAATTTGGTTGACCGGCGCGCCGGGGGAAAAATGGCTTTGAGTTGCGGCAATGAGGGTCGGTACATCTGACTCAAAAAAGGCCAGGGCCATACGTTTCCAGGATGTGCATATCAACCCACTCTATGCTGGTGTCGTCGTCGGTAGACCACTGTTCCAGCAACGCCAACTCAATTGAGTTGGCGCCGCTGGGTTCGTCTAAATATTTGCCTTCGTGTAGTAGGCCGGTATGGTTGGCAACCAGCGTTGCTTGCCAGGCTCCATACACTTTGTCAAAGTAAACGTCGGCGGGCAAGGTTTGGACGGCAGGCGTGGCTGGTTGGGACGTTGCGGTACAAGCGGTTAAGAATAGCAGCGGCAGTAGCCACCATCTTTTATGTTTTTTTAGTAAGCGCTCAATCACCGCCCAGAATTTCGCCCAAAACTGCACCGCCAATACCGGCTACGCCCTTGCTTTCGCCGGTTGAGGAGCCGGTGGCGGCATAGATACGGCCGGCCAGTCGAGAAAAGGGCAGGCTTTGCAAAAAGATTTTGCCTGGCCCGGTCATTTTAGCCAGGAACAAGCCCTCGCCGCCAAAGAGTGCGTTTTTAAAGCCGCCGATAAATTGAATATCGTAATTAACAGTTGGGGCAAAGGCTACCAGGCAGCCCGTATCAACCCGCAGCGTTTCACCTGCGGCCAGGTTTTTCTCAATAATAGTGCCTCCGGCATGCACAAAGGCCATCCCGTTGCCCACAAGTCGCTGTAAAATGAAGCCCTCGCCGCCAAAAAAGCCCGCCGAGAACTTTTTGGTAAAGGCGACCTCAATCTCGGTACCGGCTGCGGCGCACAGAAAAGAGTCCTTTTGACACAGAAATTGACCGCCCAGTTTGCCCAAATCAAGCGGAATGATTGTGCCGGGAAAAGGCGCGGCCAGACCAACATGCCCTTTGCTGCCGGTTGGGCCGTTGTAAACAAAGCTGGTGATAAAGAAACTTTCGCCGGTAACGGCGCGTTTGAATCCTTTGAATAACCCGCCTAAAAGGCTATCGCCTCCGGTTGAGGTATCCATTTCAATGCCGTCTTCCATGTAAGTCATTGTGCCTACTTCGGCTCTTACTCCTTCGCCGGGGTCCAATTCAATTTCAACCAGTTGTAAATCATCGCCAAAAATTTTGTAGTCAATTACGTCTGTCATCTGTTTTCTTGCCTCCTAAAAATAGTTGTGTGATTGTTCAGTGAAGTATACTGAATATGGCGTTTTTAATCAAAGGGTAGATTTAAAATAAAAAAGATGTTGGAAAAACAAAAAAGACCTCCTAAGAAAAACCCATAACGGGATAAACCTTAGGAGGCCCAAGTTTTTGTTTTATACAGAGTCTGAGATAGGTATTATCCGCCCAGCAACATCCCCAACAAACCAACGCCATTGCCCAGAGCGACAATCAGCCCGGCAAAGACGATGGAAACCATTGACATAAGTTTGATCAGAATGTTTAGCGAGGGGCCGGTGGTGTCTTTAAAGGGGTCGCCTACGGTATCGCCTACCACGGTAGCTTTGTGAGCATCGGACCCTTTGCCGCCGTGCGCGCCTTTTTCAATGTACTTTTTAGCGTTGTCCCATGCTCCGCCGGAGTTAGCCATCATCACGGCCATTACAAAGCCCGTGGTCAAGCCACCGGCCAGCAGGCCCATCACTCCGGCTACCCCAAACAACACGCCCACAATGACCGGAACAGCAATGGCCAACGTAGATGGCATAACCATCTCTTTCTGAGCGCCGACCGTGCTAATCTCTACGCAGAGGGCATAATCCGGTTTGTCTGTGCCTTCCAGAATTCCGGGCTTTTCTCGGAATTGACGGCGAACTTCCTCTACCATTGCCCCGGCTGCGCGGCCTACGGCGCTCATCGTCATAGCAGAAAAGAAGAAAACTGTCATTGCTCCGGCAAAAAGACCGATCAGAACAGCCGGATTCAGGAGCGAGACGTTGTAATACGTGGTAAAGTCCTCTAAGGACATCTGCTGTACCGCAACATCAAAGTTGGGCAACATCGTTGTGCCGCCTTGCACCAGACTGGCCCGGATTTGTTCCAGGTAAGAAGCCAACAGGGCCAGAGCCGTTAATGCCGCCGAACCAATGGCAAAACCCTTGCCGGTAGCGGCTGTGGTGTTGCCCACTGCATCAAGCTGGTCGGTGCGCTCGCGGACTTCGGGGGGCAGGTTGGCCATTTCGGCGTTGCCGCCGGCGTTGTCGGCAATGGGGCCGTAAGCGTCGGTGGCCAGGGTCAGGCCCAGAGTAGAAAGCATACTAATAGCAGCTATACCCACTCCGTAAAGACCCATCAGGGTATTGGTAGCGCCGCCGGTTCCATAAAAACTGAGCGCAATTCCCATTACAATGGCTACAACCGGAATCCCGGTAGAGCGCATACCCACAGCCAGCCCGTCGATAATAACCGTGGCCGGGCCAGTCAACCCTTGGGCGGCTATGCCCTGGGTGGGGGGGTGTTCGTCGGAGGTGAAATATTCGGTGGCTCGACCAATGACCTCGCCAACAACCAGGCCGGTAACAATGGCCACTAAAAGTGACCAGGGTATGCCTAGCAGGTAAATAATTGGCACGGCGGCAATGGCAATTAGCGCTGAACTGACGGTAATGCTTCTGATCAAAGCGCCCATCAGATCACCCATTGTGGCGTCTTCTTTGGTGCGAACCATGTAGATGCCCACAATGGACAAAATTACCCCGATGGCCGCAATAATCATTGGGGCCGCCAGGAAACGCAGTTGCATGTCAACCGTTGCGCCTGAAGCAGCCGCAGCGGCAACGCCAAGCGCCGCTGCCGCTCGCATAGAGCCAACGTATGACTCGTACAAGTCGGCGCCCATCCCGGCTACGTCGCCCACGTTGTCGCCCACGTTATCGGCGATGGTAGCGGGATTGCGGGGATCGTCTTCGGGGATGCCGACTTCAACTTTACCTACCAGGTCGGCGCCTACGTCGGCTGCTTTGGTGTAGATACCCCCGCCAACACGAGCAAAGAGGGCCTGGGTTGAAGCGCCCATAGCCGCACTGAGCATAATGACCGTGATTTGAGACAACCCTTCTTGCATAAAGAAGTACAGGAATAAAAACCAGAGACTGCTATCGAGCAAGGCAAAGCCCACTACCGAAAGTCCCATGACTGCGCCGGCCCTAAAGGCCACTTGCAAGCCGTCGTTCAGGCTTTTTTGGGCGGCATTAGTGGTTCGGGCGGAAGCGTTGGTGGCCGTTTTCATCCCAATATAGCCACACAATGCGGAGAAAACGCCACCGGTGACAAAAGCGAATGGTACAATAAAGCTTTGGATACCGGCAATGCTCATAATCAGCAATATCACAAAGAGTACTGCAAAAGCAATGGCCACTATCCTGTACTGGCGAGTGAGATAAGCCATTGCGCCCTCTCGTACGGCCTGGGCAATCTCAATCATCCTCTCAGTTCCCTCACTGCGGGCCATAACCGATTGGTACAGTATGTACGCAAAGACCAGAGCAACAAGAGAACTAACTGGCGTTAGCCACCACAGCCAGGGCAACGTCCCTTGGGCCTCTTGAGCCAGAGGCGCTGCCAGGGTTGTGGGAGCGCCAAATAGCGTTGCCAACAACATTAGTAAAATAAAGCGTAAACGTGTCATAGGTTCTTCTTCTCCTTCATAGATATATTATTAAAGGGGGTTTCACAAAAAAAGGCTTCGCCTACAGTGCGAAGCCAAAGCTTGCGCTTTGAAAGGGCAGGGTCTTTCAAGAGGTGGCAGACCCCAAAACCAACGCCCCCATTTTAATGAGTTATTCTTAATTGTCAAACTCGTTTGTGCAGAATTGAACTATTCCTTGATTTCTGTGCCGCAGACTTCTTCTCCGCAGACCTCTGCGCACCCCCCACCATTTGACTATTGCTTTTAACCCGTTATTTGTGATAACCTTAAGATAATCGTAATTACAGAGTTACAGTTAGGTGAGTTAGGTGAGTTTGATGAGTTTAATGGGTTATTTACTCACCCAACTCATAAAACTCTACAAACTCATAAAACTCTCTAAACTCTATTCTGTTCTTTAACAACCACATCGAGCCAAGCCAAAAGATTTACCCTGGTATGGCGCGACACTTACCGGCTCTGTTTTGGGCAGCCGGTTTTGACGTTGGAGATAAGTGTCACTATGAATGATGAAGTGCGACAAATTCACGAGGAAACGTTTAACCGTATCGTTTTAGGAATTGTGTTGATTAGCCTGGTTGCAGGGGTAATGGTTTTTATGAACGATGGCATTACCTCGCCCTGGTTTATTCGCGCCGTAGCCCTGCTAATTGTTGCCGGGGTTGCTTTTGTTATCCGCCTGTTTGGCCGATTGGTGGTTGCCTCTTATGCATTGGTACTGGAATTAGTTGGTTTTGTGGGTGAAGTATTTCTGCAAACCGAAACCATTGCCAATTTTATCCCCTATCTTTTAATTCCCATAGTTGTTATCGCCGGTTTTTTGTTAGACCCTTTAGCCACTTTTGCCGTGGCTATATTTTCAGTTATAGGGGTTTTGCTAATTGTTGCTTTTACCGGCCAATTTACTCTGACCAATTTGCTTGTGTTACTCCCTCCCCTTGGTTTGACCCTTTTGGTAGCGTTTCTGGTCGCAGAAGGTAAAAGGCACACCGTTATGCTGGGGCAACGCCTGCTGGAGGATAGAACGGCGCTAAAAGAACGCACCCTGGAAATGATGAGAGCTACCAACCAGGTCGGCAAACTCCGAGAAGAGATTAACGATATTGAGGCGCAACTGGGACGAGCCAGGAGCGACACCAAACAGGCGCAATGGCAGGCCGGCCAAAAACATAACCAGTATTACGGTTTGGTTCAAAATACAATTAGAGAACTGCATAGAGCTATTAAACAGTTAGAGCAGGCTATTGAACAAATTGGAGACCTCTCCGGCAGCGAGGGTTACACCAGCATAATAGAAACAGCCTGGCAAAAGATTTATTATCTCAGGGCTATGATGATTAATCTGGAGGAGGTCTCTCAACTTGAACATGGTAAAGTTGAGTTGAGCTATCGCCCCGTTGATGTTGCTCGCCTGATTAATGAGGCTGCGGGTACGGCAAAAGGTTTGTCGCGGGGAAAAGATGTTGAGGTTCGCTCCCAAATGTCAGAAAATTTACCAACTTTGCAAGCCGACCCGGTGCGTCTACGGCATGCTTTGTTGCACGTTCTCAATAACGCTGTTAAATATACCGACCAGGGTATTATTGAAGTGCAGGCCGAAATGAATGATCATGAAATGATGATTTTTGTTTCTGACACCGGCATAGGTATGCACCGAGAAGAGGCCCAGGTGATTTTCGATAAGTTTGGTCGCGGCAGTGGCGCTTTGGCTCAACAACGGCAAGGAGCGGGCTTGGGGCTGGCCATTAGTAAAAACCTGATTGAACTGCACGGCGGGCGGATGTGGGTGACCAGTGTGTTGGGTGTTGGGTCAACGTTTTATATGTCGCTGCCACTGGCAGCGCCGTTGCCGTCGGCAGCGGCATCCGCTCAAAAGGTTGGCCTAACCAAAACTATAGCCGGTTTACCCACAAAGCGCCCCACCCCCTTGCCTACTGCTGCCCCTCAACCAATACCCGGTTCTCCTGTTGCAAAGAGGCCGGAGGATGCCGAAGATGACGGGAGTACCCTGGTTATGCCTGGACAGCCTGCAAAACCATTCCCCGTATTGGCCGCCGCTACCCCAAACTCAGGCTCCGTTTCTACCGTGGTAAAAGAAACAAGTGATTTGGAAGATGATGACGGGGGCACTTTGATTATGCCCGGATTACCCAAAACACAACCCGATAAACTGCTTGCCGCACAGGAATCACTTTCCACTCCCCCAATTGCAACCGAATCCGAGGATTTTGATGATGATGGGGCTACCCTGGTCATGCCCGGATCGCCCACAGAGCGCCTCGCCGCGCTGCCTACTGCTGCGCCGCTGTCTACTGCTGCGCCGCAATCAAATCCCGTTTCTCAGATTACAAAAGAGACAGAGTACTCCGACGACGATGGAGCAACTTTGGTTTTGCCCGGCACGCCCCCAACACCCCCTGATGATGACGAAACAATAGTTTTACCCCAGCCGGCTTCTCGGCAAACAGGCTCCTTTAATCAACCGATTCGCCGGTTTGGTTCGCTCTATATTCGCCGGTTTGGCTTTATTTTAGTTGGTTTATTGTTAGTTGTGGCCTTAATTGTAATAACTCTGGCCATAATGTATGGCCCCGTTGAATACCAGGTTTCTGCTACAGCAACAGCTCGCTTTTTTTCGACCCGCAACGCGGGAAATATCGCTGTTTCCACCAGCCCAACCCCGGAGGAAGCTGTTATTCAAGCTCCAACCAATACCCCCTCTTCAACGCGCTTGCCCACTGATACACCCCTACCCACCAAGCCACCCTTGCCCGCGCCAACCAATCTGCCAACTGAAACGCCCAACCCTACCTCTGAGCCTACCCAAACTTCCACTACCGCGCCCACTCAGGAACCAACACCTACATTTCCGCCATCCCCCACTGTCACTCTAACCAATACGCCAATACCGGAACCCAAGAATAACACTTTTGCAATACCAGTCGCCGTCAACCAACCAAGCATTTCAGGTGTGCCTCGGCTATCCGTTATTATAGGTCAATCTGGCAACCTGGTTATCTCTAGCTTTAATTTTGACAATGACGCCGTTGACAGCTTGGCTCTGGAAACAAGCGATAATAGCCGCTTTAGCGCATCCTTTACCGGGCAGCTTCTCTTTGCCGGCGAGCAAAATGGCAATCGCGACATTTACGCAGTCTATAGCGATGGCGGCCGGCCGGTCAGGCTGACCGCATCCGCCGGCGATGACTGGCAACCGGCCTGGTCGGCGGATGGGCGTAAGGTCGCCTTCAGTTCAAACCGAACCGGCAATTTTGATATTTACGTGATGGATGCGGATGGGAGTAACCTGGCGCAACTGACCGATAGTCGCGGCTTTGATGAGTGGCCGGTCTGGTCCTTGGATGGAAGCAAACTTGTTTTTGTGTCGGACCGGGACGGAAATGTGGAAATCTACACCATGAATGCTGATGGTAGCAACCAACAGCGCATCACCGATAACCCGGCGGATGATTGGCCTGCGGCCTGGTCGCCGGATGGGGATAGGTTGGTTTTTGCCTCTGAGCGCGATGATGATTGGAATTTGTATGTCATCCGGGTCGATGGCGGCCCTGCTGTACGCTTGACGAGCGCTCGCGGCGCAGAGCGCGATCCCTTCTGGTCACCGGATGGGCAAACAATTGCTTTTGCTTACAATATCGCCGGTAACTGGGATATCTACACGCTCCCCGCTCCCGGCGATAACTTCACCGAGCTACCCTTGAGCGAGTGGACTCAAATCACCAACACACCTGCCGACGAAAGATATCCAGCCTGGTTTAGCGTGCCGTAACACCCTCAATCGGCAAATTTTGGTACCTACTCAGCTTGCCATGTCATTCTGAGGCCATAGGCCGAAGAATCTCCGGTTCTTCAGGACTTTCCGTGCAACTGCTCTGAGAGTGCGGTAAAAGTCAAGTATCAATATAAAGACGATAAAGTACGTTAAAAAAGCAATAGTGAGACAACCTTAACCAAGCCTGCCCATTGTCAAATTT
>JAJRVO010000491.1 GCA_024277275.1 Chloroflexota bacterium | reverse complement strand
GAGCGTGTTTCTTAAAGACCGCAGAGGTTTTCTGCGAGACATTTTTAAGCGAATTTGCCCCGGTTATGAACCTGACTTACAGTTAAAATCGGCTTCAGAAACCTCTGCGGTCTGGTCTACACGATTTAAGAAACACCTTCTTAGAGAAAATTAACACCAGTTTTACGGCATGGTTTAGAAACGTGGAAAGTTAGATTAACACTTGGCCTATAAAATTCGTAATGCGTAAAATGTAACGATTTGGCCCTATATGCACTCTATTACTACCGATTATGTTAAAAGCACAGGCAGCCCTGCCCCCTACCTGCGGCGCATTGCCAAAGCAGGTTTTTCCTATGTTCACTGGCGCCACCAATGGAACACCGACTTTTTGTATGCCAATTCGGAGATTGACCAAATTGGTAAATGGTTCAAAGAATACGGCCTGCAACTAAACGACCTGCACGCATCCGAAGGGAAAGAAAAATCCTAGGTTCCACCGCAAGAGCACATACGGCAAGCCGGCGTCGAGTTGGTTAAAAACCGCGTCAACATGGCTGCGCAGCTAGGCGGCGACGTGATTATTATGTATGTTCAGGCCGAACCCCGGCAGGAAGAGCCGAACCGGGCATTCTGGACGCAATTACAGAAATCACTTGACCAAATTGAACCCTACGCCAAAGAACGAGGCGCGCGCATTGCCGCCGAAAATCTTGGGTTTAACTTCGACACACTTGATAAGCTCTTTACAAAATATGGTTCGGATTACATTGGGCTTTGTTACGACTCTGGTCACGCCAACATTGGCGCGCTAATCGAATGGCCCGCCTTGAACCCCACAAAGACCGTCTGATCTCACTACACCTGCACGATAACGATGGCTCAGGTGACCAGCACGGGCTTCCCTTTACCGGTACGGTTGACTGGTCTGAATTGACTCGCATCATCGCCGAGTCGACATACGCCAAACGCGTCAGCCTGGAAACCGCCATTCACAATACTGGTATTGAAGATGAGCCTGAATTTCTAGGAAAGGCGTTTAAGACCGCCACAAAATTGGCCCGGATGATTGATGAACATAGGGCAGTATAGTTAAATTTTGAAACAAATATTGAGAAAGGGGGAATGCCCATATTAAATAGAAAAATATCTATGGATTTGGTAAGTGATTTCTAAGCGTTTTTTTAAATAATAGATTTCTGACTAGGAGAGAAGACAATGAAGAACAAAATATGGCTTGTCATTATGGTTTTGTTTGTAGCCCTGGTTGTGGCTGCCTGTCAGCAAGCGGCGCCGGCCCCCACCCAAGCACCGGCTCAGGAAGAAGAGGCAGCGCCGGCTCAAGAAGAGGCAGCGCCGGCTGAGGAAGAAGCGGCTCCGGCTGAGGAAGAAGCGTCTCCGGCTGAAGAAGAAGCGGCCCCGGCCGAAGAAGAAGCCGAAGAGGCAATGGGCGACGGTTGCCCCGCCGTTACCATTGCTGACCGCGCTGGGGTTGCGGCTGGTGAATACGAGCGTATCTACGACTTGGCCGACTTTGAAGCAGCGGCCGGTTGCACCATGACCTTCCACGAAAACCCGGCGATTGCCGAACTCAATGCCATGATCACCAACAACCCTGACCTGCCCCCAGTAGAAGAACGTCTCCCGGCTGAACCATTGGTCGTTGTGCCTTACGATGCGATCGGCCAGTACGGCGGCGAATTCAACGCGCTTTCAAACGCGACCGAGGCCGGCACCTCCGACTTTTTGAGCGTTCGTCACGTCAACCTCGTTCGCTACGGCGATGACTACGTTACAATCGAGCCTAACGTGGCCAAAGGATGGGAATGGAACGACGATTTCACCGAACTGACCGTTTTTCTGCGTGAAGGTCACAAGTGGTCAGACGGCGTCCCCTTCACCTCGGCGGACATTGAGTTCTGGATGAACGACCTTATTCTGAACACCGATGTTTACCCTAACACACCTGGCTTCGTGACCTTTGGCGACGACACTATGACGGTTGAAGTGATCAATGAAACGACCTTCAAATTCATCTTCCCGGTACCAACCCCGGGAATCGTGAGCTACTTTGCCACCACCTATGTTCAACCCTTCCAACCCAAACATTTCTTTGACAAGAAAATTGACGAAGGGATGACTTTGGCTGAAGTGGCTGAACTCTACTACGGCAACAGCGACTGGACCGATACACCTTCTCCACTACTCAGCGGCGACGCGGATGATGTGCTGCCCACGCTTGAGTCTCACATCCTGGTTGAAGAGACCACCGAAGGGCGTCACCTGGTGGCTAACCCCTACTTCTTCATGGTTGACACCGTTGGTAACCAACTGCCCTACATCAACGAGCAAGACGAGGTGTATATCCCTGAGGCAGAAGTTCGTAACTTAAAAATCACCAACGGTGAAGTTGACTACAAAGTTCAATCGATCGACATCATCGACTTCCCCCTCTACAAAGAGAATGAATCAGCCGGTAACTACACCGTTGACTTGGGCTTCGGGGTTGGTATTACCGTGTTCTACGGCTTTAACTTGACCCACCCGGATGAAGGGCTGCGCGAAATCTTCAATGACCTCCGTTTCCGCCAAGCGATGTCTTTAGCCCTTGACCGGAACGAGATCGTTGAGTTGGTTTACCTCGGCCAAGCTAAGCCAATCCAGGCCACCCCGGCTGATCCGAACACCGTTAACTTTGTCACTGAAGCGCACAAGACTGCCTTCATTGAGTATGATCCGGATGCAGCCAACGCGCTGCTCGACGAAATGGGCCTGGTTGATGTTGACGGCGATGGCTTCCGTGATCGTTTGGATGGTTCAAACCTCACCCTCGATCTTCAATTCTCTAATCAAGGTGGCCCTGCTGCTCTTCACGAGTTGACAGCAGATTATTGGGCAGCGGTTGGCGTTGCTACCCGTGTGAAAGAAGTGACCTCTGACGAGTACCGCGAGCGAGCGACTACTAACGAGGCGGATGTCCTCACCTGGAAGTATGACGGTACGGCCGGCGCTATCATTGTGCTGAACACCGAGATGCTACTTCCGCCGTTTGGCGAGCCGTTCAACCCTGGTGTGGCTTACCTGTGGTCTGAATGGGTGAACACGGATGGGGCCTCAGGCATCGAGCCGCCGGCCGATGCCATCGAACTGTATGACCTCGTGGCGCAGTTCCTCGAGAAGCCACTTGGTACACCGGAAAGCGATGCCTTAGGTGAGCAGATTGTTGACATTCACGTAAACAACCTGTGGAAGATCGGGACCGTCGGTGACGTTCAGGTGCCGATCATCCACCACAACACTTTGGGTAACTTCGGGCCTTACAAGATAGTGAGCTATGACTACTACCGCGCCTACCCAATGATCCCGGCCCAGTGGTACTTCACTGAGTAATAAGGATCACACAAAACCCTCACCCCGCCCTCGCCTTGCGAGGACATCCCCTCTTCCTTATTAGTAAGTATCTAAAAATAAGTTCTTGCAAAAGGAGTCAAAAAGCGCGCTTTTTGACTCCTAAAACGGGAAGTTATTTTTGGACGGTCACTTAGGGGAAGAGGGGTTGAGAGGGAGGTTTTGTTTCATACTACTCCCTACTTCTTACTTCAATCACACATAAAGTAGCCGCTTATCTACAGGACTACTAACTTGTGCAGCGAGGCTTCATACGCACCAGATGACAGCAACTCTCGTTCCCGCGTTGAGCACGAGAACGAGGTTGGGTGTCATAGATAAACTGGAGTCCAAAGCGAAGCTTTGGTCAAGATGGGACTTTAATTCAAAGTTACGCTAACGCTACACTTTGGACTCCGGTTACCTCTATATTTATACGAGGAGAAGAAGAGATGGTCAGTTTTCTAATTCAGCGGATCATCGGCATGGTTATAACAATGTTCTTCGTGTCGATTATAGTATTTATTATCATGGAACTCCCGCCCGGCGACTACGCCGAGCGGTGGGCATTCCGTAAATTTTCGGGGACCGGAACCCAGATCACCGAAGCGGACATCAACAACATTCGGGCGGAATATGGTCTCGACCGGCCCGCCTGGGAGCGCTATCTCAACTGGATCGGCGGCATTGTCACTCGCGGTGATTTTGGTGAGGCCTTTGCTTTTCAAACTTCGGTTAACAACGTTATCGGGCAAAAAATCTGGTTAACCCTGGCAATCCTCTTCTCCACTCTGATTGTAACCTATCTAATTGCGATACCGGTTGGTATCTATGCCGCGGTGCGTCGCCGCTCAGTGGCGGATTACACGCTCACGGTGTTCAGCTACTTGGGGCTGGCCCTGCCAAACTTTCTCCTGGCCCTGCTCCTGCTTTACATTACGGTTACCGTCTTCGATTCGAGCGTTGGCGGGCTTTTCTCTCCCGAATATAAGGATGCACCCTGGAGTATGGCCAAGGTGGTTGACCTGCTAAAACACCTCATAGTACCGGCTGTGGTCCTGGCCTGGTCGGCAACGGCTCTCCAACTCCAAACCGTGCGGGCCACAATGTCCGATGAGATCAACAAACTGTCTGTAACCGCGGCCCGGGCGCGGGGGATTTCCGAACGGAAGCTCATGCTCAAATATCCGGCCCGCCTGGCCATCAACCCCGTGGCCGGTAGCATTGGTTTTGACATCAACCGCATTTTCTCCGAACTGCCGATCGTCGCCCTCGTGCTAGGGCTGCCGGAACTCGGCGAACTCCTGATCAGGTCTTATCTTGATCTGGATATGTTTGTGGCCGGGGCCATCCTGCTATTGCTAACGTTCATCATCGTCGTGATGAACTTTTTTTCCGACATTCTGCTGCTGATTTTGGACCCGCGCATCAAACTGGAAGGAAGGTAGAAGCTCTAATGACCACCACAGAGATTACACCAGAGGCCAATACGCCGGCTGTCACTGCCAGGGAGTCTCAAGAGGCGCTGCGCTATTACTCGGCCACCCAGTGGCAGTTGATGTGGTGGCGTTTCAAGCACCATCGGGCTGCACTCATCGCCGCATCGGTACTGGTTTTTATGGCCGTCACCGGTATGCTCAGCCAGTTTGTGTCGCCCTACCTAACCAATACACGCGATGCGGATTACCAGCTCGGGCCGCCGCAGCGGCCTCATTTTTGTGACGAAAACGGTTGCTCCCTGCGCCCGTTTGTTTACGGAGTTACCACCGAGCGAGATCCGGTAACACTGCGCCCTATGCCGGTAGTTGACACGAACATTCGCTGGTACATCTACTTCTTCGTTCATGGCGAAAGCTACAACTTCTACCGTTTGTTTGAAACGGATTTACACCTGTTTGGCGTTGAAGAGGGATTCATCCACCTGTTCGGCACCGACAGCCTGAGCCGGGATCTGTTCTCCAGGGCGATATATGGCACCCGTACTTCCCTCTCGATCGGCGTGCTTGGGGTCCTGATCGCTTTCGTCCTGGCCCTCATCATTGGCGGAGTGGCCGGGTATGCCGGCGGGTGGCTGGATTATGGCATCCAGAGGTTCACCGAGATCGTGCGGGTGATCCCCGTGATCCCGCTCTACATGGGGCTGGCCGCGGCATTTCCCCCTGAATGGTCTTCAACCCAGGTCTATTTCGCCATGACGCTTATTCTTGGCCTGGTGGGCTGGCCCACCCTGGCCCGGCGGATTAGAGGCCAACTTCTTTCGTTGCGCCATGAAGACTACGTTGTTGCGGCCCACCTGGCCGGCGCCGGGGCGGCTCGAATTATTACTCGCCACCTTCTGCCGGCGTTTACCAGCTACATTATTGTCGATCTGGTTATCTCCTTTCCCTATATGGTCCTGAGCGAGACCGCGCTTAGCTTTGTTGGGCTTGGTCTTCGGCCCCCCGCCGTAAGCTGGGGCGTTCTTCTGCAGGACGCCCAGAACATCCGGACCATTGAGCAAGCCAACTGGCTGTTCATCCCGGCTGCTTTTGTCGTCGTCGCGGTGCTGGCCTTTACCGTTGTAGGTGATGGAGCGCGGGACGCCGCCGATCCCTACCAGGTGAGCGGAGCATGATGAAACGACCAACAAGGATAAATCTATGGAAATAACAACAAACGCATCCATCAACGGTGATATTCTGCTGAAAGTGAAAGACCTCAAAATTTCTTTCAAAACCGACGAAGGGGTCATTACCGCCGTTGACGGAGTCAATTTCTTTGTAAAGCGAGGTCAAACATTGGGCCTGGTGGGCGAAAGTGGGTCGGGTAAAAGCGTGAGTACCTGGGCCATTATGCGGCTATTGCCCAAAACCGCCATTATCGACAAAGATTCTTCAATTGAGTTTCTTCGCCGGGATGGCGAAATTGTTGACATCACCAAACTCAAGCCAAACGGACGCGAGATACGAGACATTCGCGGGGGAGAAGCGGCCTTGATCTTTCAGGAGCCGATGAGTTCCTTCTCGCCGGTTTATACCGTTGGCAACCAGATTATGGAGGCGATTCTAACCCATCGCCCGGTAAGCAAGAAAGAAGCCCAGGAGATTGCCGTAGACTTGCTGGACCGCGTGGGTATTCCTAACCCCAGGCAGCGTTTCAAACAGTATTCGTTTGAACTTTCCGGGGGAATGCGCCAACGGGCAATGATTGCTGTTGCCCTGTCCAGTAACCCTTCCCTGCTCATTGCCGACGAGCCAACGACAGCGCTGGACGTAACCATCCAGGCTCAGGTGCTTGAATTGATGAAGGAGTTGCAGGAAGAATTCGGGATGGCTATTATATTTATCACCCACAATCTGGGGGTAATTGCCCAAATTGCCAACGAGATTGCCGTGATGTATTTGGGCGGAATCGTTGAGCGAGGTCCCCGGCGCGAAATTTTTCATAATCCCAAACATCCATACACCATCAATTTGCTGCACGCCATCCCGCGCATCGGCAAAGGGCAAGGTCAACGCCTGGTGGCCATTGAGGGTCAAATTCCAAGCCCTCTCGACCGGCCGCCCGGCTGCCGTTTCCATACGCGCTGTCAAGAAATGATACCCGGACGTTGTAATGTCGATGTGCCTAAAATAACTCAAGTCGGTAACAACCATACCGTTAATTGTTTCCTCTACGAGAATTGAGTTTAGTGAGTTTGATGGGTTTGATGGGTTTAATGAGTTTAATGAGTTTAATGAGTTTTATGAGTTTAGTGAGTTTAATGAGTTGGTCAGGTTTGATAACTCACCCAACTCTATAAACTCAACAAACTCACCCAACTCTATAAACTTAGGGAGTTCCAGAAAAATAATTCTCCCAAAAATCAAGCAGGGAGAGGGCGAATAAGAACAAACCATTTTTCCAAACCGGGCAATCGTTCAAATCGTTTTTCCAACTCCTCCATCGCTTTCTGGGTTAATTTTACGCCGG
>JAJRVO010000490.1 GCA_024277275.1 Chloroflexota bacterium | reverse complement strand
ACCTGCGCGGCATCGATTTGCGTCGAGCGTATCTGAGCGGGGCCAACCTGAGCGGGGCCGATTTAAGCGGGGCCGATTTGAGTTGGGCCTACTTGCGCGAAGTCAACCTAAGCGGCGCCAATTTGAGCCGGGCTAATTTGAACGGAAGCAATATGTTTAGGGCTAATCTGAGTGAAGCCAATTTGAGCAAGGCTGATTTGCGGCGGGTTAACCTCCGCGTGGCCAACTTGCAGCAAGCCGATCTGCGTCGCGTTAATCTACGAGGGGCCAACCTGTTTAAAGCCAACTTAAGCCAGGCCAACCTAACCGAGGCCACAATGATCGGGGCCAATCCCAGTGGGGCCAACCTAAACCGCGCCAACCTAACCGAGGCCAATATAACCAACGAGCAATTAAGTATTACAGGCAGCCTGGAACAAGCTATTATGCCCGATGGCACAATCCATAATTAGCTTTTAGGACTTTTTACTCTATTGTAATTAACCTTAAAATATGTTAAAGTTTTTAAGTAGGATTGCACTGGAAATTGTCAGGTGATTTGTCGTACTTTAATAAAATTTAAACCTGCGCCAAAATAATGCATCACAAACATAATGTTGTTATGTGTGTAAATTGATAACGTCTCCCGTCTTTATATTTTTTACAAATATGAGGAAAAATTTGCGTAGGGGACGTTTTTTCTATATCTTAACCCAAGAAGTTAAATTGCAGCAATCTGATTTAGGCAATGCTAAGAAAATAATTACCCAGTAAAGAAATCAAGCTGAGCCAAGAGTATGTTTATCGACCTATGTCTGGGCATTGCTTTAAAGCTTTTCGCTCTATCTTGTACACATTGCTGGATACTAGTCTAACTATCTTATCAATTCCGGTTAATTTAAATCTTGGAAAAGCCTTACTCTACTTGCATCAGAAAATAGAAGGATAAACAGCCCATGACTACCCAAACATTAACCCAAGAAGAATTTAACGCCCTACTTACGGCCCGTCCCCAAACCACAGGAGCATCTGATAGTGGATTGGGGTCTCCCTTTCTCCGAATGTTAGCCACCGCCGGTCGAGATCTATTGTCTCAATTGATGACCGAAGAACAATATTCGCGAGGCGAAATTGTTTTTAAGGAAGGCGATTTGGGTGATGCTATGTACATTATTTGGTCTGGCCGGGCCGCAGTTGTTAAAGATGATTTTCAATCGCCAACTATCTTGGGGTATAGAGGGGTAGGAGAGATTATTGGCGAGATGGCTTTGCTTGAAGATCAACCCCGTTCCGCCTCTATTGTTGCCCTGGAAAGTCTGAGAGCTTTAAAAATTAGGCGCGAAGATTTTGAAAAGCTGCTGGCCAGCAATCCAACTATGGGGTTGAGTATTTTGGGTACGCTCAGCGCCCGGCTACGGGCTGCCGATAACGCCCGTAAGTCTAGCTCACAAACTGAAACCCATCTTATCCGGCAAGTGAGCGAGTTACAAACAGAAAAACAGCAACTATTAGAATTGGAACGCTTGCGCCAGGATACCATCGATCTTATTGTTCACGATTTACGTCATCCCATCTCCAGTATCTTTGGAGCCATAAAAATTTTAGAAATGGTTTTGCCGGAAGATATTTTAGAGGCAAACAAACAACTCTTAAACATTGCCAATGCAAACTGCGATAACCTGCAACTAATGGTCGATTCTTTACTGGATGGGGCCAGGATGGAAGCCGGCGATACCCGGTTAAAATTAAGCACAATAGATTTGCCGAACCTTATAAAAAACGCTATCAGCAAAACAGGAATTATTACAGATATGGAGAATATTTCAGTCGCTTTCACTCCTCCCAAAGAGGTGCCGGCAATTGCTGCGGATGAAGAAAAACTTAGCCGCGTCATGAGTAACTTGCTTAACAACGCTATTAAATATACTCCGGCCGGCGGGCAAGTTACAGTTACCATCGAGTCACAAAATGGTCAGGTGCAGGTGAGCATTAACGATACCGGTCCAGGTATTTTACCTAAAGATCGGGAACGGATCTTCGAACGCTTTGCTCAACTCTCTGGAGACCAACCCAGAGTAACCGGATTTGGATTAGGTCTGGCTTTTTGCAGACTGGCAATAGAAACTCACGGCGGTAAAATTTGGGTAGAGGATGGTGAAAATGACATCGGTAGCCGCTTTGCATTTACATTGCCGGTATCAGCCCCCTCAAAAGAAAACCAAAATCAGTGACCCGTTAGTCACAAAAAACCCTAACCAGACCAATTCTAACCATTTTCATGCTGAATTCAAATGACTTACCAAAACAATTACGGTAAATTAAGACATCTGTAATTATTTTTTGAGGAAGCACTGATTATGGCAATCAACAAACCTATCCGCTGTTCTATCTGTGGTTTTTATTTAACAACGGCTGAACAATTTGCCGGTTATCGCTGTTCTGATCCCAGTCACTGGCAAACGGTGGGGTTGCTGACCACCCGTGATTATTACCCCATGGCCAAACTCACCGCTCAAGCTACATCAGAGCATAAACTGCGCCCCGATAATCGAGACCCCTGTGGCTAAGGCATTCCCGAAAAAATAATGATCCCAAAACCGTTTCAGACATTCGTCAGTTTTAAGCGTCAGAAGGCTATTTTGGGGAATGCTTTAAAGCTTTTTCGCGTTAATTTCAAGATTTCTAAGTTTACGACCATTGTTGTT
>JAJRVO010000489.1 GCA_024277275.1 Chloroflexota bacterium | reverse complement strand
GCCCGCTGCCCACTGACCACTAACCACTGCCTGCTGCCCACTGGCCTCTGCGTTCAACGCTCCCTCCATCCGAACCGCAGCGTGCAACGCCTGCACGGTTTCCGGGTCAAAAGCGTGGATTTCGCCTTTGGACCTGGATTTATAAAAGCCGGGGTTTTCAATCCTGGGCGTTGGGGGGGTATTAAAGCCTGCTTGGTGCCATCGTTGCGCCTCGGCGGCTATTTCTTTTAGGCCGACACCACCCAGCCGGGAGAGTGTGCCGATGAAAAACCGGTCAATCAAATCCTGGCTCAGACCAATGGTTTCAAAAGTGTGCGACCCAACATAACTTTCTACCGTAGAGATGCCCATCTTAGACATAATTTTCAACAGCCCGGCCTCTAAGGCGCGGATGTAGTTTCGTTTGGCAACCGTCAAATCCAGCTCAATCTCTTGAGCCGGCGGCAGGCTCTCCACCGTGGCCAGGGCCAGGTAAGGGTTAACCGCATTGGCCCCGTAACCAATCAGACAGGCCAGATGATGCACCTCTCGCACCTCGCCGCTTTCAACCGCCAAACTTACCCGCATCCGTTTGCCTTGTTGCAGCAGATAATGATGCACAGCGCCCACGGCCAGCAAATTGGGGATTGGCGCGTGTCGCTCATCTACCCCCAAATCACTGAGAATAATGATGGCATGACCATCGTCAACGGCTCGTTTGGCCATAGTACAGAGACGTTTGATAGCCTGGAGCAAGCCGTTAACCCCCTGGTCAACCGGATAACGTATCGGAATGATATGATGCCGAAAGCGGGGGTCTCCCAAACCTTTTAAGTCGGCCATATCGGCGTCGGTTAAGACGGGGCTGGCTAACTCGACCATACGGGCATGTTTGGCCGACTCCGTTAGCAAGTTGGGCCTGGCCCCAAGCCGGGTTGTCAGCGACATCACAAAGGTTTCGCGTAGCGGGTCGATGGCGGGGCTGGATGCCTGGGCAAAACGTTGCTTAAAGTAGTGATAAAGCGGGCGGGGTTTTGGCGAGAGAACAGCCAAAGCCGTATCGTCCCCCATAGAGCCGGTGGGTTCTTTGCCGTCGCCGGCCATAGGGCGGATAATATCCATTATTTCTTCGCAGGTGTAGCCAAATGTCGCCTGCAAACGGGCCAGCCATTGGGGCGTGGTGTTGACCTTGGGAGGGGCCTGGTAGAAGCGCCCGTTTTTAGTAAGGGTAAATCGAGCCGGACGGGTTTCGGTGGGCAGGGGTTTAAAGCCTCGCACCCACTCCCGGTACTGAGACCGACGGGTTAGCTCGTTTTTGACCTGATCATTGGTTAAAAAAAGGCGTCGATCCAGATCAACCAAAATCATTTGACCGGGACCGAGCTTGCCTTTGGCGGTGATATTTCCTTCATCTATAGCGACTACGCCGGTTTCAGAGGCGGCGATAACCAGGTTGGTATTGGTGGTCAAGTAGCGCATAGGGCGCAGGCCGTTGCAATCGAGCGCGGCCCCAACGTGCCGACCATCGGTAAAGGTAACGGCCGCCGGACCATCCCACGGCTCCATCAAAGCCGCATGAAAGCGGTAGAATGCGTGGCGGTCGGGATCAATGTCGAGCAAACTTTCCCACGACTCTGGCATTAACATCGCTATGCCGTGCTGAATATCTCTACCGGCCCGAACCAGCGCCTCTAAAATATTATCAAGTATTGCCGAGCCGCCGCCTTTCATATCAATAATCGGCTGTAAATCTTTTAGATTGTTGGGCCAGTAGGGAGAGGTTAGGGTGGAGGCGCGGGCTTGTATCCGGTTGATATTGCCCGGTAAGGCGTTGATTTTGCCGTCATGGGCAATCATGCGGCAGGGTTGGGCATGTCGCCAACCAGAGGTGGTATCGGCGCTTGAGCCGGTGTGCATAACGGCCAATGCGCTTTCAAATAGCGGGTTGGCCAGGTCTAAATAAAAATCGGCCAGATGAGGAGGGCGCATCAAGCCTTTGTAAACCACGGTTTTGGCCGACAATGAGGCGATGTAAAAGTCATCCAAACCGGCCTGGCGGGCGATAGTTTCCAGGTGTTTGCGAGCGGTAAACAAAAAACGCTCAAAAGCGTTTCCTCTGGCAATGTGGGCCGGACGATGAATAATGACCTGTTTAATAAAGGGACAGCTTTGTGAAGCCGTTTTGCCAAGTATGACGGGGTTGACAGGTACGGCGCGCCATTCGATTTTGGATTTTAGATTTTGGATTTTGGATTGGGATGCCGGAGATTGGGGATTTTGAGGATTGAAGATTTGTTTAAGGGTGCTTTTGATTAAAGGTTGAGCGGCTTTGGCTTTTTTGGGGGATAAAAAAAACATGCTCAGGGCATAATCCCCCGGTTCAGGTAAGTCCTCAATTTCGGCAGCCAGTAGCCGGTGAGGAATATGGGTGAGAATGCCCGCCCCAACGCCGGAGAGACCGTCGACATTGATGCCGTTGCGGTGTTCCATACGGCCAATGGCTTCCAGGGCAAGCTGAACAATGTCGTGGCCGGGAACTCCGGTGGTGCGGGCTATAAAGCCGGTTCCACAGGAGTCCTGTCCCAACTCTGGGCGATAAAGCGTTTTGCTTAAATCAGGCATAAGTCATCAGGGCAAATCAGTTGCTCCCATCAGATATCGGTCACACTCGCGGGCTGCGCCGCGCCCCTCGTTGATGGCCCACACGACCAGGCTTTGGCCTCGACGCATATCTCCGGCGGCAAAAACGCCGTCTACATTGGTGGCGTACTTGCCGTGTTCGGCCCTGGCGTTGGAACGTTCATCTCGCTCAATGCCAAGCTGGTCGAGCAGCGTATCTTCCGGGCCAAGAAAGCCCATGCACAGCAGCGCCAACTGGGCCGGATAAACCTTCTCGGTGCCGGGGATTTCTTTGGGGTAGGGACGGCTGCCGTTATTGCCCGTGACCCACTCAATCCGCACGGTATGCAACTCTTTGAGATGGCCGTTTTCATCGCCGACAAACTTTTTGGTCATAATATCAAAGATGCGCGGGTCCCGGCCATAGACGGCAGCCGCTTCCTCTTGCCCGTAATCGGTGCGGAGAATTTTGGGCCACTCCGGCCAGGGGTTGTCGGGC
>JAJRVO010000488.1 GCA_024277275.1 Chloroflexota bacterium | reverse complement strand
CAACCGGCGGGACAATCAACAACAGGCCGGACGAGAGTTACTGGGCGTAGCCGCCGAAACTATCGGAATAACCCCGCAAGAGTTGCTGGCCGAGTTGCGAGAATCAGATGACCGTACTCTGGCCGATATCGCCGCCGAACATGGGGTGAGCGCGGAGAGCATCATCGATGCGGCGATGGGCAAAGCCACCGAGAGACTGGCCGAAGCCGTAGCCGAAGGTAAAATGACGCAGGAAGAAGCGGACGAACGACTGGCGACCATCGAAGAAAAAGTAACCGAAGCCGTCAACTCACCGCTACCGGCCCAATTCCGCGACCGGCGCGGCAATCAACAACAGGCCGGGCGAGAGTTGCTGGGCGTAGCCGCCGAAACTATCGGAATAACCCCGCAAGAGTTGCTGGCCGAGTTGCGAGAAGCGGACGACCGCACCCTGGCCGACATCGCCGCCGAACACGGGGTTAGCGCGGAGAGCATCATTGATGCTGCGATGGACAAAGTCTCTGAGAGATTGGCCGAGGCCGTGGCCGAAGGTAAACTGACCCAGGAAGAGGCGGACGAACGACTGGCGACCATCGAGGAAAAAGTGACCGAAGCCGTAAATACTCCATTTTCGGAGTTGAGAGGCGGCGCTCGTCCCCCTCGTGGACAGCCCAATATCCAATAAATTGTTGGCGACATCAACAGCCAAAACAAAAGCCGGCCTTCTGGAGCCGGTTTTTTTGTTGTTTTGCCTTTTGTCGATATCTTCTCAATAATTCGGGGTAACGTAGGTCAAACTTAAGTTTGACCTACAACTCCCCTGTTTTTTGAGAAGATACTTTTGTCGCATCAAGTAGACGTATAACCTTGCAAAATGGCTTAACATAAGTTATCATTGACATAAGGAGAGCATTCGGTAATTTAAGTAGTCGTTAGGGTTCAACGTAGATTCGAGGGGTAGGTTGGGTTGAAGAATGAAACGATAGATTAGGATTTTTGTTGTTCGTCCATCGTCTTTCGTCCGGCTGAATAAAACGGACCAAACAACTACCGAATCATCTCACAAGTAAAAACAAGATGAGGTTTCTAGGAGAGGTCCTATGAACAAACTAAACTTTCCCTGTTTGCTTTTGGCGCTTATTGTTTTGATCTTTGGATTAACCGGCTGTATTGTGCCGCGTTCCGAGGGGGCAGCCGGCGATATTCAGTCCTTTGTCCCTTCGGTTGAGGTAGTAGCCCCCGTTGAGGCAGCCGCGCAGGACGATACCGGCGCTATTATTCGAGTGTAACCGGCCAGCCGGCAATTCGATGTCGGCAGCACAGCAACCGTCGAGATTCGAGTCGAAAATGTAGCTAATCTGGCCGGAGTTGATTTTGAACTACGGTTTGACCCGACAATTCTCCAGGTTCAGGATGCCGACGATAACATAGCCGGGACTCAAATTCAACCTGGCGACTTCTTGGGCGCAAATTTCATTGTGATTAACGAAGCCGATAATGGCAGCGGGGTGATCCGTTTCATCTTAACCCAGGTCAACGTTCCGCCGGTCAATGGTGAGGGCTTGCTGGCCTCAATCTCCTTTATAGGCTTTAGCCCCGGCAGCAGCAACTTGACCTTCTCTATTGTTAAACTGGCTGATAGCGGCGCTCAGGAAATTGCCACAACAAGCGAGCCGGGACAAGCCACAGTGAGCCAACCCGGCGGCGAGCCAACCGCCACCTTTACTCCTTTACCCATCCCTACCGCTACCTCGCCTATCGACGCCCCGCCGCCCGACACGCCTGTGCCGCCCGAACCAACCGCTACCTTAACCCCCTTGCCTACCTCCACGCCGGTTGAGCTTACCGCTACTCCAATTGCAGTGACCGCCTCTCCACAACCCGCAGAGACACCCGCTGTCACCGCCACGCCGCTTGGTGTGCCGCTGGGCGCAACCATTGGCTTTTGCTACCGGGTGCAGTACGGTGAAACTTTCTACAGCCTAACCCATAAATTTGGGGTTGGCCCCCATACGCTTAATGTGGTCAATGATCTGTGGCCTCGCAACTACGTATTTACCCATCAAGCCATCTTTATTCCCACCCGGCTTGGACACGGTCCCAACTTTTACGTGGTTCAACCCGACGACACGCTGCCCGCTATTGCCGATAGATGCCACCTGCCGGTTGAGTATGTTGCCCAGGTTAACTATCTTGACCCGGAAGGCGCGGTCAGTCCCGGTCAGGTTTTAGAGATTCCGGTTCCGCCCTTTCCCCCGCCCTCTCGCTACAATTATCCTGCCGGACCAGGGCGGTTTGGGCCATGCTCTGCGCCGCACTATTCAGGGTGCGACGCATACCTGCCTTACCGGCCCGGCCCGCCTCTGGGTGATTGAGGTGTTTTGTGAAAATTGACCACGTAACCATTGCCGGGTCATCGCTGGCCCGGATGGAAGAGGCGTTTGCCAACCTGGGTCTGGCTGTCGATTACGGCGGAGCGCACTCCAACGGCATCACCCATATGTCGCTGTTGGGTTTTGAAGACGGCTCTTACATCGAGCTGATTTCAACCATAGAGTCGGGCAGAAAAGAAGACCACGCTTTTTGGGGCAAACATATCCGGGAAGACGGAGGGCCTTGCGCCTGGGCCGTTTACGTTGAAGACGTGGCGGCTGAGGCAACTCGCGTGGCCGGGTTGGGGATTACGGTAAAAGGCCCGCACTATTACAACCGCCAACGCCCCGATGGAAAGTTGGTGGAGTGGGATTTGGCTTTTTTGGGAGATAAAGGAGCCGGAGCGACGCTGCCTTTTATCATCAAAGATATCACGCCTCGCCGGTTGCGGGTGCGACCCTCTGCCGGCGTGGCCGGTCAAGCCGGGCGACCTCCTTTGCTGACCGGCGTCGACACGGTGATGCTGGGCGTTAAAAACCTCGATGCGGCCATCGCCTTGTTTCAAAAGGTCTACGGCTGGTCGTCTCCCCAGGTCAAAGATGATGCTGTCTTTGGAGCAACCCTGGCCGATTTTGGGGAGTCCCCGCTAACATTAGCCGCGCCTTTAGCAGGACACGGTTGGCTGGAAGACCGCCTGACCCGGCTTGACGAGTCGCCCTGCGCTTATTTGATTGGAACCGTCGATTTTGAGACCGCTTGCCGTCAATTTGATGTTAGCCGGCCGGTGGCGTGGTTTGGTAGACGGGCGGCCTGGTTTGAGCCGGATACGCTGAATGGAATTCGATTGGGTATAGTTGGTTAAACGCCAGAATAGTGTCAAGCAACAAGAACCTTCGACAAGAAGATAACGGACTGCCTAAGGAGAGAAGAAGCCTGAGCGCCGAGGATTGGGTATTGGTGACAGGCGCAATTTGCCTCGTCATTTTTTTGTGGATTGCTGTTCTTCTCTTTACTTCGATGCTTTCCGGGCGACCCGGACCAGTTGCCTTGCCGCCCATCATTGTTCAGATTGCGGCCACCCGTGGTTTTGTGCTGCCCCCTACCTGGACCCCCGGCCCAACGCAGGAATTTATCCCAAGCCCTAATGCCACCCAGGTTTACGCCGGCGTCGCGCCGACGCGTATTTACACCCCGCGTCCAACCTCGCTGCCGGGTGTACCTTATGAATTCCCAATTATTGTACGATTAAACGACGTGAAAGTTGTTGATTTGGCCCGAATTATGCAGGGCGAGTCGCCGGGCGATAAAGAGGCGGCTTACTACGTGGGCTGGGTGGCTAAAAATCGCCTGTTGCACCCGGGCTATGGCGACACGTTTGCCGTGGTATCGCATGGCTTTTTTGGCTACCGGGCCGGCATCCAACCCAGAGAGGAGTTTTTGCTGATTGCCCAGCGGGTCATCAGGGCTAGAGAAGACCCGACCGAGGGCAGCCTCTACGCCCTCTCCCGCACCGATATCACCAAGCTGGGCATCTCTCCCCAACGGGCCGATATCACTAAAGGCGAATGGTTCTTCTTTAAAACGTGGCCCCTCTCCGGGCGGTAAAGGATTGGGGTAACTGTTCACCTTAATAGCCTTTTCTTGCTCTAGCCGGTCCGCGACCCGGCGATCTTGGGCCTAAGACGCGGGTCACGGACCCGCTGCGAGCGCAAGGTGAACAGTTACTTTCACCCCAACCAAACGTTAATCAAAAAAATACCAAACATCATGCAGCCCGCAGTCACTCTGGCCATGATACCGGCGGTGGTACCGGCCATGTATCCCTTGGTTGCGTCTACAGCCGTTTTCCAATCACGGTGACGAATTCGCTCAACCAAAACAATCCCGCCAAGCGTGCCGACCACCCCGGCCAAACAGCCCACAATGGGCGTTCCTACCAGGCTACCCATAATACCCAAAATAAAGCCCAATATAGTGCCTAT
>JAJRVO010000487.1 GCA_024277275.1 Chloroflexota bacterium | reverse complement strand
GTTGTTTACTCCCTCCCGGCTTGGGGCGGCCTGGGATGGCAATAGGCCGATACGCTCAAGTTCTTGCCGGATGATTAAGGCGGCTTGATTGCGCGGGTCGCGCTTTTCTATTTCTGCCAGTTTGAATAGGGCGGCTTTTTCTGTAGCCTTCAAGGGAATTGTTAGTCTTGGCATAGGTACTCTCCTTTCAAAATAAAAATGGGTTACTGTCACAGTAACCCATTTTGCCGGAAAATTTAGGAAGTTTTAGGAAAGTTTAGGGAATTTTAGGGAAGTTCCCCCAATGCCTTTAACAGTTTTTCCCATTCGGCTTGTTTTTCTTTGTCTAGCGCGGCTAAAACATTAGGAATTCTGGCTCTGACCGTTTTATCGGTTGTGCCTGCTAAATCTGCGGCCTCTTGCAACGATTTACCTTCATCAAGCCAATATTCCATTGCTTCTTTACACTCGCTCAGAGTTTTGGCTGAAACACGACGATTACGCTGTTTGGGCTTTTGCTCTGTATTTTGGGTCGAACCATTCACCGAATATTTTGCAGAAAACAGCTTGTTGGCTTCATCATCCATAACCCACATTGCAACCACGACAATGATAATTACTGCCAGATATATCCCTGTGCTTTTAAAAAAGAGGTAAATGAAAAACGCTATACCAGAAAATATACCAAATTGGTCAGAATAGATACCGTATCCAATCAGAAAGATAATCCCAAAAGCTGCTGCTGTTAAAGCTAATACAAATCGTTTTGTTAGCATCCTTTTTTGCTGCCTTGTTTCGTTAGTTTTTGCCGGATTTGTCGGTTGCCGGTTGTCAGATACCGACAAAATAGGGTTTGGGCCAGGGCTTGCCGTAAATCTTTAAGCAGGTGCGAGGCTTGCCCCTGTTCAAAGGCTTGTATAACTATGGTGTGTATCATGTGGGTAAGTTTTGCCATGCGTTGGGCCACTTCTTGAGAAGAAGCTATCTTTTGGGGAGATTGCGCTAAAAATTCGGTAAGAAGTTGCTCTATGGCCGACAGGTCGGGGGCTTTGTTGATTTTTGAGCCGGTGGGCGTGCCAATTCGGGCGGTGTAGCGGTGCTGGCCGTTGGCATACCATCTAAATTCAAGATAGTCGGTTAAAATCAGGTTATCGAGTGAGTTTAAATAGCGTTTTAACTGCTCGGTTTTGGCGGCTTCGTCCAATGACCATAAGTGTAAACTTAAGACCGCAGAGGTTTCCAAAAGTGCCCTCATTAATCAAGTTGCATCTATTATTTAGCCAGTTTACAGGTAAAAGCAATCACAAAAACCTCTGCGGTCTAAGGCCGTTTTCTTAAGTTTACACCAATGGTCCAATGACTTGCCGATGTCTTTGGCCTCGATGTAGCCAATGGTAAAGTCATCTTTGAGGATGGTTAAATCGGGCGCGCCGCACTCGATGCGCTTTGACTCGTTGATAACGGTTAAGCCGGGTTGCCGGTCTTGTAGCAAGGTTTGCAGGGCGGCCCGGTAGGTGTGTTCGGTGGCCTGGGCGGTCTGGTAGAGTTGCTCTATGGTTTTGAGGTATTGCTTGATGCTATCCGGCATAGTTCGCTCGCTTCAATGAGAATAAAAAAGTGCTACCCAATTGGCCGGGCAGCACTCACCATGCTATCATATCTGTGGCTTGGTTGGGTGCTGCTATCACCCGGTTAAGCTATTTAGCCCCGGTTGCGTCGGGGCTTTTTTTGTTGGCTCAATTGTAACATATACTCTATTGTTTGCAAAGGGTTTTTACCTTGCTCCAGCGTTGGGTTTTATCCTCAGTTGGCGGCTTTGGACAGGACAAGATTTCCTGGGCGGTCACATCGGGTAAATCCTTATTTGGCGTGTGGCGTGACTCCGTTGCTTGGTGTGGCGGTTATTTCCGTGTGTGCTGTGGCCCACCTGGGCCATATTTGTATATGGCAGTTGTGCGAGTAGTTTTTTATGGCTATATCTGTGTGTGGCTCACTGGCAAAATCAAATTTTCAGCTTTGGCCGATTTTTGAGCTATACCCCTTCACCTATTTAGCGTGACGCAAGCGTGACGGGACAAGTAGACCCTTGTTTAAAGGCTCAAAATGGGTTACAATCGCTTGTAATAGCTTTCAAGGGGGTTGCTTATGAGTTTAGATACGCTTATGCCGTTTGCGGGTTTGGGGGGAGCAGGGCTTTTTATGGCTGGGTTGCTTTACCAACTTTACACGCTGGTGATTAAGCCCAAAATGCACTCCCTGCATCGGGAGAAGGAAAATATAGCCGGTCATATTGCTTATGAAATGGCCGCGAATGTCTTGGACAGAGCGTTTGGTTACTCCCACCACAAAGATTATGACAGTGACCAGCCATTACAACTTGTGCGCTTTTTAGACCCACTTGGGCAGCGGGTTGAGTTAGCCGGTGATGTTTCCGGCAATGACCATCCCGACAGTTTTTTATGGGTCTGGGACTGGCCGCAATTTGACTTGCGGCCTGTGCCGATTAGCAGTATCTATCTTGAGTTAGATTTGTGCTGCTTGCCCTATGATTGTAGTGTGGATTGGTTGGTGGCTCACAAAGATGATATCGAGATACACGCAAACGCGGTGTTAATGCACTATGGGGTGCAACGGGTTAAGCTACAACATACCTGGTTGAGAGACAGAAAACAACAACGGGTCATCTTTCGGGTGATTTTTCGGGAGCGCGAGAAGTCACCGGCCATCCCCCAACAAGTGAGTTATGAAGAAATGACAACGGCCTGGGCGATGCAAGAGGCAGGTTGGCACAAGTATAATCGGCTGGAAAGATTGGAGCGAGAGCAATTAGCGGCCCGGATATTGGATTATGGGGTTCAGCACTTCAACGGCACATTTACGCTAAAAAAGCTACAGGCGGCCTTTGCTGGCGAGATAAGTCACCGGCAAATAGAGGCTTTAGGCCAGCGATTAGAGACAATGGGGGTTTTAGAGCAAGTGGGCGGTCCAAAACCGCGAAAAATCAATTTAGAGCAAGCCAGGGCGTTTGTTATACCGGATAAAGAGTCGGGTTGAGTGTTTGGGTGATAACAAAACGGCTGGCTTATGGGCCAGCCGTTTTGTTCTACATCATACTGCAAGTAATTCTGCAAGGTCTAAAAATAACCCCATTTGATTGCACCTATCTTTTGCATAAAGTGCAAGGGGTGCAAGCAACATCCCGCACCTCTCAAATTTTAAACCTTTAACCCCGCAGGCTACCAACTTAAGCCGCGACAGTGATGGTCGCGGTTTTAAAACCGCGACCGGTATTTTGCCGACTTAAGTCGGCGTAGGGCGGGTTACGGTTATTCAATCGTAACCATCGTGTCTCGCCTTAAGTGGATAGCCACCCCGCAAACTCCCTAAAACTTAAAAAATCGAGTACAATAGAGACGAAAAAAATAGGCGTGGTTCAGAAACGCGGAAAGTTAGATTAACATCAGCAATTCCCGTTTTAGAAACTGCGCCGCCGATAATCACTCAGTTGGGCTGGTTTTTGCCGGCTTAAGAGCAGAATTGGCAGAATTAACGAATCAAAATTCTATCATTCTGGAAATTCTGCTCTTAAATACCCGCAAT
>JAJRVO010000486.1 GCA_024277275.1 Chloroflexota bacterium | reverse complement strand
TAGTTTATGGAGTGAAAAAGTGCACTTTTTCACTCCATAAACTACCGAAGGATTTACGCCGCCGTGTACTAGCTGTGCTAACTTAGATGTTGAGTATAGCGGTAATTAGTAAATGGTAATTGGTAATTTGGCCCAATCACTAATTACTAATAACCAATTACCCGTACTAAAGCGCCGTATTTGGCTCAAGGCAGGTAGTTACTATGGTTTTAACATTAGCCGGCCGAAACCAAGACCAACGCCGGAATCACTTTAGTTTTTTGAATCGCTTTTTCTGAGCAGTCAGTTGTTGTAATATTTTTCTGGTTTCCGACTCGGTTTTTCCGGCAATGCGCTCGACCTTGCAGCCGGCGGCGCGTAGAACTCGCTCTGCATTGGTCGGAACGCCGCCGCTGCCGCCCACAATGGTGACATATTTGGCCGACTTGGCTTGCTCAACATCAAAGCCGATAGTCGGCTTGAATTGGGCGATGTAATCCATAGCTCCTTGCAGGTCCCATTCGGCCCAGTCAACCGGGCTGCGATGCCAGAACAGCATGTAATGCTCAATGGATTTTCCGGCAGGGGCGGTAGCCGGGGTCGGTTTAGGAATAGAGATGGGTTTGCCGCTGCGCATTAAACGCCGAACCCTGGTCAGGAGTGTTTTTTTCCAGGTAGGCCAGGTAGCGCCCGGACTGCCGGTTGTGACAATCTCGTTGTAGCCAAAGATTTGGTCGGCGCTAAGGCCAAGCATGGTCGCTATTTGGGCCAGCAAAGGGGCCGTGGCATTCAGTTGGGTTTTGGGCGGGGCGGCGTTCATAAAGTTGCCAATCAGGCAGACGCCCACGCTATCCTGGCTGTGCGCTCCGGCGTGGGCGGATACGGTTTCCAGATATTGGGTTTGGAAGACTCGCCCCTGGTCCGTAACGCAAAAGTGGTAGGCAATGCCGGGCAAGCCCCGGTTTTTTACCTGAAATTCCGCAATCCGCTGGACGGTGACGTTGGGGGGCGTGGCGGTGTGATGCACAATGATGCGTTTGATATCGGCGTGGGTGCGCATAGGATATGATTTGGATGAATGTTGGGTTAGCGTGGCGCTGACATCTTCGGCCTCGATGCTTACGGGGACAGCCGGGGCAAGCTCGGTGGTTGGGACAGCCACGGGGGCGGTGATGGTTATTGGTAAAACTAAACCCGGGTCGCCCTTACCGGCAAACCATGTGACCAACTCGTGAACCATATCCCAGCGCAATTGATAGTTGCCGGGTTTGTCGGGAGTTCGCAAGCGAGCCTGCAATTCAACCGTGCCATCGGCGGCGATTGTTTGCGGCAGCGGCGTTCTAAAGTCGAGATTTGTTGGCAGTCTAACCTGCTGCCCATTAGCATTGTACCAGTGAAAACCCAGCCGGAAAGGTTTTTTTCCGCCCGGAACCCATTCCAGACCGCCTGCATTTTGAAGCGTGAGATTTACATCAATCGTCTGCGCGGCAGGGGCGCTGGTTGGGGTATTGTGGTTAATATATCGAACCCGGTAGTCTGGTTTGGCGGGTTTGGGGGTGGCAGCGTCGGTTGGTTTAGGCTCAGGCTTAGGTTTAGGTTTTGGAGCGGGTTTAGGTTTCCCTACATCGGGGTTCCACTTGTAGTTTTGGGCAACGGCTTCTTTGAAATCCTGCTGAACCTCCGGCTTGCCGTCTATCGACCAGCCCAACGGGTCTATCTTCCAGCGGAACAAAATCATACACCGGATCTGCTGTTTGCCCGACTGGTTCCAGGTGTTGATCTCTTTGTAGGCGTTCTTGATCCAGCCGTTGTTGCCAAAAGGCCAGGTGGGGGCGTTGGGGCCATGCCCTTCCCGGTCGCCATTGGCCTCAGTGATGTAGACCGGCAGATGGCGCATATTCTCAGGAATAACGTTCATCTGGTCTTTGTAAGTGTAGAAGTTGTAGTGATAATCCTGAAAAGGGGGTCCCATTTTGTCTTCATTGAACACCATCTCCGGCTTGTAGCCGTGAGAGTAGGCGTGAATGGCAATGCCGTCGCAGTTTTCAGGACCAATGGCCAGCAAGATGTCACGGAAGTATTTGATGAAATCGCCAAAGAAACCAAAGTAGGGATAGTCGCCGGGCGCGCCGGGAATCTTGTTGGTTTGATATTTGCCTTGAGGGTCGGCTTCGTACCAGGTTTGGGCGTTCCAGGGACCGATAGCGCCGACCAGCACTTTGTCGTTCTCGTGACCGGGCAAGGCTTTGACCTTTTGGCGACAGAGTTTGTAACACTCGGCGTAGCGACGAGGGGTGATGACCTCGGCCTGGTCGCTGCCTTCTTTGCGGGGTTGTTCGCGTTCAAAGTTCATTTCGTTGCCGATGAGCCAGATATGAGCGCCTTTGGAGTCTTCGACAAAGTTGGCTACCCGTTGGGCAAAACCCGGATAGCGAGCTTCGCGGGGGATGGTGCCGTTTTGACCGTAAGATTGGTTGAGGCGGATAATGAGGCCAATACCCTGGTTGGTAATGCCGGTGTAGTCGCCGCCGCCTCGTTCGTGGGCTTCGGAGCCAATGGCTTCAGTGACCAGGGTCCAGCCTTTGGGTTCGCCGCCCGCAATCATCAGGTGTTCGCCGCCAGGGTCGTGCAAACCGTAGATGTATGGGTTTTCGCCTTTGCTTATCGCCATAGTTTTCTCCT
>JAJRVO010000485.1 GCA_024277275.1 Chloroflexota bacterium | reverse complement strand
CTCAAAAAGGGTTATCTATTGGTTTGGCTTATGCTGAGAAATGATATTGTTTCACCAACAACCCATCAATGACTTAGCAACAGCGGCAGCTTGCCCACGCGCAGCAAATTATCTGTAACCTAGCCCAAAGAGTATCTCAGTAAAGAATGATGCGCGTGGACTCCCAACACAATGAGATTGCAATTATACCGGGCCACAATGTTTAAGATAGCCCGTTTGGGGTCGCCGTCCCGGGCGACGAGCCTGGGGACAATGGGGCTTGCCCGGAGCCTGGCCTGGCGGAGAATGTGCTGGGCTTGCCGGCCTTCCGGCTGTACCGTTATGACAATCAAGGTCGATTCCCAAATCTGGCATAGGGTGGCGGCAAGCTGCAAGGCGTCCCTCGCCGCCCGGCTGTCGTCGTAGGCTACCAGGATTGTGTCTAGTTTTTGGGGCGGGGCAAACACGCACAGCGTTGGCAAATGGGTATGAGCGGCCACGTACCATAAAGTAGCGCCGGCTAAAAAAGGGCCGGGATAAGCAGATGAGGTTTGCCGGGGGCCTATGACCAGCAGGTCGTGGCGCGAACTGCGTGAAATGATCTCGTGGTAAGGGATGCCGGACACAATCTCGGTTTGAACCTGCACCCCGGCTGTCGCTCCGTGAGCTTGAGCGGCGGCAATCACTTGCTCCGCCCAGCCTTGATAAATGGCGGCCGCTTTGGCCGGCGACACACCCTCATTGCTCACACTTATTTCATTTTCCCCCGGCAAGTATATCCGGGCTTCGTGCGATACCCGGACATCAATGACACACAGCGCGGTAATGACCGATTCATTGTCTCTGGCAAGCTGCATGGCCTGATCCAGGGCATTGCGACCGGCTGTAGAGCCGTCCAGCGGGACAAGAATCTTTTGAAACATTGCTTACTCTTCGCCGACCAGAGCCTGGCGTACGGCATCGAACGTGCCTCGTTGGGTGATAACAATGACCTTGTCGCCCGGTTGAAAGAGCGTTTCACCGTGGGCTATGATAATCTGGTCGTCGCGCCGAATTGAAGCGATTAACGTTTGGGGAGGCAAGCGCAGGTTTTTGATGCGCTTGCCGATGGCGGCCATTCCTGACGCAAGCGAAATTTCCAGCATCTCGGTATCTGTCAGGTGTTTCAGGCGCAAATTTTCGTTTTTGTGTTGTTTTTCAAGTTTGCGTAAAACGGCATGGCGGTAGGCGCGAATGATGGTTTTGCGCCGTAATAGCCCCACCAACCGGGTGTGGTCTTGAGGGTCTACCACCGGCATTCGCCCAAATTCTCGTTGGCTCATAAGCCCCAATGCTTTAGAGAGGGGATCATCGGGCTGGACGGTTACAATATCTCGTTGCGTAATATCGGCCACCGTGAGATCCAGATTTGAATTTTGAGCCGTTGCCCGCTCTAAGTCCTGAATGGTCACGATGCCCAGCAAATGGTCTTCTTTATCCAGAACCGGGAAGCCGTGATGGTGGGTCTTAACAAACGTATCGGCCAGTTCCGGCAAGCTTATTTCGGCCCGGACAAAATCGGGGGTTTGGATCATCACTTCGCCAACCGTCAAACCGCGCATAACGTCCACATCTCGATCCCGTTCAAGGGGAATGGCTTTTTTGGCCAGCTTCCAGGTATAGATAGAGTAGCGGCGCATATATTGCGAGAGCAAAGTGCTGAGGCCGACGGTGACCATCAGCGGCAAAATCATGCGGTAGTCGCCCGACATTTCAAAGACAATGAGAAAAGCGGTCAGGGGTGCGTGGGCTGCGGCAGAAAAGACGCTGGCCATGCCCACCAGGGCATACGCGCCAGAGCCGGCGGTAACAGCCGGAAACAGGGTATGGACGGCATAGCCAAAAACGCCGCCCAGCATCGCGCCCATGTAGAGCGCCGGCGAGAAAATTCCGCCGGAGTTACCCGACCCTAGAGTAAAAGAGGTAGCAATTAGCTTGGCAAAGAGCAACATCAGCAGCAGCGTCCAGGGGAGCGACCCGTTCAGGCTCAGTTCAATGGTCGATAAACCTGTGCCCATAGCCTGAAAGTACAGCAAGCCGGTTAGCCCCACCACAATGGCCCCCACGGCCGGCTTCAGCGCATCGGGGAAATGCCAAAAATCAAAGCGGTCTTCCAGGTAGTATAAAATCCCCACAAAAAGCCAGCCTGTTAACGCGGCCAACACGCCCAGCAGCGCGTACAAAGGTATCTCCCATGCGCTAACTAGGTTGTAGGCCGGCACAATAAAGGCCGGCACGTCTCCCAAAAAGTGACGGCTAACCACGCTGGCTGTCACGGCGGCGATAACGACGGTGCCAAAGTAGTGGGTCGTGAACTCCCCCAAGATGACCTCCATTGCAAAGATAACGCCGGCCACGGGCGCGTTGAAGGTAGCCGCAATCCCGGCGGCGGCTCCACAGGCCACCAGGGTAATTGTCCGTTGCGGACCTAACCCCAGAAGTTGCGCGGCCGTAGACCCCAGGGCCGCGCCGACCTGCACAATCGGCCCTTCTCGCCCGGCCGAGCCGCCGGTGCCGATACAGACCGCAGAGGCCAGCGATTTAACCACCGCTACCCGGGGGCGGATGCGTCCATTTTTCATAATGACGGCTTGCATAACCTCCGGCACGCCGTGGCCTTTGGCCTCGATGGCCCAGAAAGCAATGATTGGCCCGCTAATCAGGCTGCCGATGATGGGTATCAGCACAATCCAGCCGCTGCCTAAGGATGACAGGATTTGGGGCAGTCCTTGTTCAAAGGCAAAATGGCTTACCCAGTCGATAGCTTTAATAAATATGACTGCGGTCAATCCTGTCCCCAGGCCAACGCCAATGGCTATTACCATTAGCACGGCAATGCTGTGGACATCGAGGTTGGGCCATAATTTACCCAGCAGCCGGGGAAATGTTTTGGGGGTGGCGATGGCCGGTTGAATTTTATTTGGTGACACGTTTTAATCTCCTCAAAATGGTTTTATAAACAAACACCTTGATTATATTCCAAACGAGGACAATAAGGGGTCAAGAAAGTGGCCGAATAGGTCAAGAAACCGTCAAGAAAACTATTTAATCCCGGCGGCCACAATTACCGAGCCGCCGCGTATCAGGTATTGGTCAATGACGTAACGCTCTTTATCGGTTATGTCCTGGGGCGCAACAACCAGCAGCGTGTCCACGTCAACAGGAACGGGTCTGTTCCAAAATTTAGGAGAAGACAAGGGGCGCGAGGGAATTCCCCTTGCGCCCCCTGTAGTGAAACGGCTTTGTCCCGGTTTTCTAAAATTTGTGACGCACCCAACCCCAATTTCAGCTTTTATCTCTAGCGTGATTTATGATATAATTTATTTATGGTAAAGTTATAGTACTCATTTGAACTTAGCAGACGAGAAAACCTTATGACAGAAAATGGTAAGTCTCCATCCGACATAGTATTTGCTCATCCCAGCGAAGAGGAATTTGCGCGTATTCTTGACTTCTACCAGGTTCCGTGGGAGTACGAACCTACAACTTTTGAGTTGCGATGGGATGAGGAAGGCAACGTTCTGGAGGCATTTAGCCCCGATTTTTACCTGCCGGGGCAAGACCTGTACATTGAACTGACTACGATGGAGCAAAGGCTCATCACCAAAAAGCATCGCAAACTGCGCCGGCTGCGCGAGCTTTATCCCGATATTAACATCAAGTTGTTGAACCGTTCTGATTTTAAGCAGATGATGTTTAAATATGGGCTGGATGACCATGAATCGCTTATTGGCCAACAAGCCGGCTCAAAAGGTCCAGAAAAACCGCCGGACGACAAGTAATTCCTGATCAAGCAATCAGCCATTAGTTACTTTTTTATAATCCGTAAGGGGACGTTGTGGACTCTACTTTGCCGTTACCCTGGCCCGGAGACGACATTGGGCCGATAGTTCTGACCGAGGAGCAAATTCAGCAGCGCATTGCAGAGCTAGGCGCTAATATTAGTCGCGATTATGCCGGGAAGGATTTGCTGGTTATTGGGGTTCTTAAAGGCGTGTTTGTCTTTATAGCCGATTTACTGCGTGCTATGACCATTCCGGTGACGGTTGATTTTTTGGCTATTAGCCGTTACGGCCCTACTGAGCAAACCCACGGGGTAGTAAATCTTACCAAAGACCTTGATGAGCCTTTAACAGGCCGGCACGTCCTTTTCATCGAGGATATTATTGAAACCGGATTCACAACCCACTTTATTATGCGCACTTTGCGCCTGCGTCAGCCTGAGAGTCTTAACGTTTGTCTCTTGCTTAACCGCATCACCCGCCGGCGCATCATTGATATCGAGCCGGCCTACGTCGGTTTTGAAATTCCTGACTACTACGTGGTGGGCTACGGTCTGGACTCCAAAGAACGCTACCGGAATCTGCCTTACATTGCCAAATTTGAGCCAAACAAAAGGTGACCAATAAAAAAAGCCCCGGCGCAAGCCAGAGCGTTTTTACCAAAAAAGTAGAGAGTCCCTAGTAACCTTCCGGTTCTTCGAATTTTCAGTAGCTTACTTGCCTCCAGGCGTCCCCAGAAGAACCTCCACCCAACTCCGACCGATACACTATTGACCAATCGTTTGCTAACTTCCAGGTATTGCTACCCTTCACCCAGCGCGCAGTCCATACCCATTTGATGTTCCGCTTGTTACATGGGGCTTACTTTTCAACTACTTCCTGCTCAAATTCCCGTCTAATTTCTTGGAACTCTCTATGATATAAGTTACCATATTTATGGGGCTGTGTCAATACCCAAAACCTTAAAATCTAGGCCTTTTTTCATATTTTTATCAGCAGGCAAAGATAATTATCAGTTGTAGTGGCAGTCAGACAAACCGGGGTTGCTTGCGTATGGCCGGTCAGGTTGAAGAGTCTCTCAAATTAAACCTTTTCTGATAGCTTCAGCCACAGCCTGGGTTCTATGCGCCACCCCCATCTTGTCCAGAATATCTTGCATCCGCTTTTTAATGGTGGCCTCGCTCAGGTGAATTTTTTGGGCAATGTCTTTAATGCTGGACCCTTCGGATATTTCGCGCAGCACCAGCAATTCGTTGTCGGTTAGGCCATACTCGTAGTGGGCCACTTTTTTAGCCATTGCCTCGTAATTGTGCAAAACCTGGTCTACCAGGTCGGGACTGAGCAGGCGCTGGCCGTTGTAAACCTGACGGATAGAATCGACCAGGAATTTGCGCGATGTGTCCTTTAGCAGGTAGCCGTGAGCGCCGGCTTGCAGAGCCTCGTTGAGGTATCTGTCATCATCGTAAGTGGTCAGGATAATGATTTTGACCTGGGGATAAGCGCGTCGCAGGCGATGAGCCACCTCAACGCCGGTGGGCGGGGGAATACGGATGTCCAATAGGACCACGTCCGGCTGTAAGGCGCCTATCTTTTCCAGCACAACTGCGCCCCGGTCGGCTTCGCCGACAACCTGTATATCATCGTGCATAGATAGCAAACTGCGCAGCCCTTGACGCACTACAGCGTGGTCGTCCACAATCAACACGCGTATCGGTTCCATTGTGCCTGCTCCT
>JAJRVO010000484.1 GCA_024277275.1 Chloroflexota bacterium | reverse complement strand
ATTGCCCCCCCTTATCTGGGACAACCTCAAATTCTGTTGAGCGATAACAGCGTTGGAACTTTACGAGGCTGGCTGGATGAAAATCGTTTGGTCTTTGGCTCTATAGATCAAGACGGCAACACCAGCGCCTCTATCATCACCGCCGATGGTCAGGCGCTTCAAGTGTCGCCTAACGTGGCCGTGGGTGTTCTGCGGTAGCCAAAAACTTATGAAACAAGCCATTATATTTGGGGCGGGAAATATTGGGCGGGGTTTTATTGGACAGCTTTTCAGCGAGTCAGGCTGTCGGGTAACATTTGTAGACATTGACCAACGTCTCCTGGCTGCTCTAAACCAACAAGGCCGCTACACCATCCGCTTAGTGACCAATGAGTCGAGCAATGAAGTTAACATAGGCCCCGTGCAGAGTTTGCCGGCCGATGACCGGGAGGCTGTGGCTCAGGCGGTGGCAGAAGCCGGCATTGGCGCAACCGCCGTTGGCGCGCGGGCGTTGGAGTATGTAGCGCCCAACGTAGCCGCAGGCATTATCCGGCGGGCGGAACAAGGGGTAAAAACGCCGCTTAATATCATTGTCTGCGAGAATCTCAAAGGCGCCGCTCGCCTCTTTAGCCGGATGGTCAAAGCAGCGTTACCGCCGGCCTATCACGCCTATCTGGCCCGGCATATCTGCTTTGTCGACGCCGTGATTGCCCGGATGATTCCCCCCTTAGCGCCTGAACTGCGTACCCAGAACCCCGGCTTGATAATTGTAGAACCCTACAAAGAATTGCCGGTTGACGCCGCCGGTTTTGTTGGCCCGCTACCCGATATTATTGGTATGATTCCCGCCCACTCCTTTTCTTTTTATACCGAGCGAAAACTGTATATCCACAACGCCGGACATGCTGTTTTGGGCTATCTTGGTTACCAAAAGGGTTATAAATATGGGTATCAGGCATTGCTAGACCCCCAAATTTTCACAGCCGTGCAAGGCGCAATGACAGAGTCGCAGCAGGCTTTGACCAGGAAATTTAACTTGCCCCCCGGCGAACTCACCGCTTTTATTGATGATTTACTGGCCCGTTTTGGCAACCAGGCTTTAGGCGATACCATTTTTCGGTTGGGACGCGACCCTGCGCGCAAATTGGCCCGCAACTACCGCTTGATTGGCGCGGCGCTTAATGTCCTGAATCAAGGCGTCGAGCCTATTTATCTGATCCGTGGTATTGTGGCCGCCCTTCACTTTGACCCGCCTCACGATCCGATAGCTGTGGATCTGCAAAATCGATTGCAACAATTAGGACTTAACATCGTTTTGCAAGAAGTGTGCGGCCTGGAGCCGGGTTCGACTCTAACCCGGTTGATCCAGCGGCAATTTGAAATGTGGCAAGTACAAGTCGGCAAGGAAAACAATGACAACCCAAACTAAGGCCGTGCCGCCCGTTGAAATACTAGAAACCAAATTTCAAAAGGAGCAAGTCCTGACAATTGTTGGGGGACACTTTGTTCACGATACCTTTCAGGAACATCTCCCCGACAACCGGGCGCTGGCTAATGGTTTATACCTGTCAATTACGTTCCTGGCTCGACCCCTGGCCGCATTAATTCTGGGTCTATTGGGCGATAATTTTGGACTGCGTTCCGCCTACTTTTGGAGCGCTGTAATATCCCTCGGCGCTATTCCAATGATCTGTCTCATTTCAGAGCGCAGTAAATGGTAATTAGTAATTAGGGATTGGCTTAATAACCAATTACCGTTTACCAATTACAATGTTGAGGGACAGTTATTTAATTCTCATTACTTAGCAATTGAGACTTTGCTTTTTGGGCAAGAAAATTACGGTAAAACGGGACGAATTTGCGAATGAGCGAATGGCGAATGATAGGCCCGATTCGCCATTCGCTCATTCGCCATTCCGGTTTATCCGGGTTAGACATATTTGACTTTTTATTTTGGCAGGGTATAATTCAGTCATTGAAATTCAAAAAATGAATTTTAGATTTTGTATGCAGGAATGAAATTGGTGCCGGATAAGTACGACCTTCAGATTTTAAGTCACAGTGAAGAAAATCCTGACACCACCCAGGCAGATCTGGCTACGCAGCTTGACGTGGCGGTTGGCAGCGTTAATTGGTACATTAAGCGACTGATGAACAAAGGGTACATCAAAGTCACCCAAATGCAGCGCCGGCGTCTGCGCTATCTGCTTACGCCAACAGGGATTGCAGAGAAAACTCGCCTGACGCGCGAGTTTATGCAAATGTCGCTCCATTGGTATCGGGTTACTCGTGAAGCTTCTAAGGAATTTCTTGATGAGATTAAGCAGGCCGGATATGATACCGTTTGCATAAAAGGCGATGGTGATCTGGCCGAGATTGTTTATTTGACGTGTCTGGAAGCTCACGTCAAGGTCAAAGAAGAGATTGACTGCTCCTATCCGGTGTTCAGGGTTGAAGGGTTGAAGACGGTTTTGGATTGGCCGAACTCGCTACCCGACACCTGACGGTTGGAATTGGTTAAATTTGTACTCTATTACAGGATAGAATTTTCAAGGCGGCCTCTATAACACAGGGAACAGCCAATGCTCAATATTCACGAACTGAGAGAAGTTATACAAGTTGCCTAATACCATCACCATTGAAAAATTAAAAGTTGGGGTATCTTATGCCGTAAATCCAATCCTGGTTAAATTTATGGAGAATCTAAGATACATCGAACGCCTTGGCAGAGGGTTGCCTATGGTCTATCGTGAAGCTAAAAAGCATAACAAGAAATTGAAGTTCAAGGAGATTGGCGAGGAATTTTGGGTTACACTTCACTTGTGAAGCCTTTACTCGTGAAACCTCAAAGGATTTTCTCGATGAGATTGAGCAGTTCGTTTGTATCAAAGGCGAAATGACGTTTGCCCGGCGGGGGATAGTGAAAAAAGTGATTGATACCGAATTTTTAGCCTACCAAACGGAAATTGAAACACTACTGACGCAGGCATTGAGCGACAAAATATATCGCGCCTACCTATTCGGCTCCAGAGTAACCGGTACATCCAACCCTGCCTCCGATATTGATATTGGTATTCTGGCGGATGAACCGATTGACCTGGAATTGAGCCTGGCCAGAGAATCGCTGGTGGAATCGACTATCCCATTTATGGTTGACCTGGTTGATTTGAACCGTACAGCAGATACATTCAGGGCGCAGGTTCTAAAAGAGGGGATATTGTTGTGGACAAGTTGAAACAACGCCTAAAAACTTGCCGGCAGGCGCTTGATACCCTGGATGAAGCTCTACAAATACCCTTTAGCATCATTGTGCGCGATGGGACAATCCAGCGATTTGAATATTCATTTGAAAGCGTCTGGAAATTGTTGAAGCTCTACCTGGCAGAGTACGAAGGGATTATATGCAATTCGCCCAAGCGTTGTTTTCGAGAGGCGCTCAATGCCGGCCACCTCTCGGCCAAAGAGGTGGGAACTTGCCTGGCAATGACTGATGATCGGAACTTGACTTCACACACATACATTGAAGCGGTTGCGGAAACGATTTATAAAAAATTACCCCGGTACGCCGGTTTGATGAGGAAATTGTTGGATCAGATTGAACTGCAGTTGGAACCTGAACAACCGAACCAGGCTTCTGACTGACAATAGTGGGGTTGTTAAGGGCTTAGGAATCGGGATTAAATAACTGTCTGTCTCATTTCAGAGTGCAGTAAATGGTAATTAGTAATTAGGGATTGGCTTAATAACCAATTACCATTTACCAATTACAACGTTGAGGGACAGTTATTTAGTTCTCATTACTTATCAGGGTTGTTCAGCAATTCCCGTTTTGGAAACTGTGCCGCCGACAACTACTCAGACGGGCTGATTTTTGTCGGCGTAAGAGCAGAATTGGCAGAATTAACGAATCAAAATTCTATCATTCTGGAAATTCTGCTCTGAAATGCCCACAATT
>JAJRVO010000483.1 GCA_024277275.1 Chloroflexota bacterium | reverse complement strand
TTTAGGGCTCAACTTGGCCCCATTGAGCCGCTTATCACACCGGGGTTGCCTGTACGCTTTGATTGAGGGTCATTTATTCAATTTTTAATGTCATTTTCTGCTTTTTCCAACCTCTACTGCTTTCTGTCACGGATTTGGGTTGGAGATTATCTCAAATGCCCTTACCTTGTCAAATTGTCAAATGGGACAGTTATTTAATCCCGATTCCTAAGGGCCGAATTGGTTGAGGTGAAGGAATCCAAGAAAAGGGTTGTTGATTCTATTTCTTTGGGCATCATCACTCCTGATTAGGCCAAAGCCACATTCGATGAGCTAAGAGCCAAAGAAGAACGTTTGGAACGCCGATTGGCTACCCTGGCTCGTCAAGAGAAAATTCGACAGGATTACAAAGAGGCAGCAGACAGCCTCAAAGATAGTGATCTTTAAACAGAGTTGTATTCTCTGTTGCAGGATAATACGATGGTGCTGCGAACTATTCTTGAGACAATCTTTGATCCTTATTCGGTTAGCGTTCGCTCTTGGGGTAGTGGTAGTCGCTGGCATAGTGAAGTGATTGATTTTGAAGTAAAAGAGGATATCAAAGAACTTTTGGGGGATAATTTAGATAATCGGCTATGGTGGATTACGTAGCGCCCGTGGTGGCCAGTTTGGGCGGAGTTATACTTCTGTCAGAAGAAATCACCCCTGGGATGCTGACAAGTATTGGGATTATCGCTCTGGGGATAATAATGATCAACTACCAAGAGCGCGCCGCCAGCCCAGAGACTGCCTGAATAGCCCCTACTGCCCATTGATTCCACCGTCTGACTTTGATATATTAAGGATGTAAAGTTGTAGGTTTCGAGGGGATTCGGTAATTCAATGTAACCGTAGAAAAAGACGGACGACGAATGACGGCGAACGAATAAAATGATAGCGCCGGGTTTTTGTCGTTCGTCCATCGTCCTTCGTCCGGTTGACCAAAACCCTCCAAACAATTACCAAATCATCTCATTTTAGAAACTGTCAGAGGCCGCTCAAATGTTTGCAGAATCAAAAAACCGTCGCCGGGCCAGGGTAACGGTTTTTTTGTTACTCCTGCTTTTGTTCATTGGCTGCCAAAACAATGTCGCAACAACACTGGCTGCCGGATTTGCAAAACAGATTTCCGAAGCAGCCACTATGACTTTGCCGAACACACTCAAGGACAAAAATCCGGAGTCCAAAGTGAACTTTGGACTCCGGCAAGGTAACGCTATTTTCCAAACAGAGACGATGCATCCATTGCCCTTATCCCAAACTGCCTACCCGGTCTGCGTCCAACCCCCGCTCACTACCACCCTAACCGCTCTCGACACACCGGCTTATAACTACAAAATCCACCTGCCTGCCATCTTCAAAGCGCCCTCCCCGCCGCCCTGCACCGTCTATTGCGGCCTCTTGTTGGAGGATGACCTCCATCAGCCCGCCGGCTACCAAACCTACTTTGCCGACGAGTTCAACTGCAACCAACTGTTGGATTACTGGATTGTGCAAGAGCAGATGACCGCCGCAAGCTATGCTCCGCCCGTTACCGGCTACGTTGAAGTCAGCAACGGCTCTCTGAAAGTTGGCGTGCCGGGGCTGGACACGTCCTTCCCCTATCTCTACATGGTCGATGACAGCGCCACCTCCTACGATGTCCCCCACACCGCCACCCGCGTCGACTGGCTGCCCGACAGCGGCAACTTCCGGGTAGCAATGCGTGTCCGCTTCAACATCGACACCCTGGGCGAACACCGCATTGCCATCTACGCCGACGGCCATCGGCCCAACTACGCCGGGCCGCTCTTTTATATCGGGACCGACTACAACAGCGAACAGTAAGCCTGGCGAGGACTCATTGTCGGAGCCGACCGGGGCCAGAACTTTGTCGATTTGGGCGAGCAGGGCTATCCCGATCCCCACACCGATTGGGTCGTCGTCACCGTTGATTTCAACTACACCGCCGACACCTTCAGCATGTCCGTCGATGGTACGCCGACCATTATCAAACCCCTCAGCGCCTTTAAAGGCTATCCCGACGCCGCCACCCGGCCCGATATCCTCTATCTTGGCTCGCTGGCCTTGCTGGAAAACCCCACCCGCTGGAGCAACATAGAACTAGACTGGATTCGGGTTTACGCTCCCGCCACTGCGCCCCAAGCTGTCTTTGGCCTGACCGAAGCCGCCATGGAAACCTCCCCCACCCCCACCGATACCGCAACCATCTACTCCAACGCCCTGCCCGCCGGTCCCTTTGCCAACACCCCCCACTGGAGCGAGGATTTTGACGGAAGTCTAATGCCGGGTTACTGGACTCAGATTCACAATTTTGACCCCGTTAACACGCAAACAACCGTAGAAACTGGCTACGCGAAACTCCTTAATAACGGCAATGCAACGGGAGTTCCGGTTTGGGGTATCTTTGACGATATGTTGCCCTTGAGCATTTTGTCGGAGCCGGAGGAGGGGCGCGAATCCCCGGCAGACTATTTACGGCGGCGAGGCGGGTCGCCCTTTATTCCCGGCGCGGAAGAAATCGGCGTTGCGGCAGAGTATCCCCGCCACGACTGGCGACCGGATGGGGGTAATGTCCGTTACGCCTGGCGGGGTTTCCAGAGCGCCAATGGCTACGGAGTCGAAATTAGCAATGGCGGCCACGGCGACTGGGGCGACACCGTTTACTTTACCGGCGCAATGTTCTACACCCTGCTCGACACCACGACCGGCGGCGGAGGACAATTCATCTTCCCCAGTTGCCAGGAGCAATATTTTTGGCGACTGCACCTGCTGCCGGAGTATTCCATCCGGGACACGTGGACCACCGTAACCGCCGATTACATCAACGGAACCGTCCATCTTTACGTTGACGGCCAAAAAATCGGCTGGTGGCCGGAGAGTGACTGCTCCCTAAATTGGTATCTCAAAGGCCAAAACGCTACTTCGCCCGAAATGCTATTTTTTGGCAACCCGGCCACCGCCTCCAACGCTCCCGGCAGTTGGAGCGAGGTATTTGTGGATTGGTTTGCTACGTTTCCGGGTTTGCCACGAGTGCCGCCGTTGTAGATAAAGAAACTACCCTGTCGTCATCGGTCGTTCCGGGTCGGTAATCCACTCACTCCACGAACCGGTGTACAGCCGGGCCTCGCCCAATCCGGCGTGAGCCACAGCCAGCACATTGTGCAGCGCCGTGACGCCGGAACCGCAATAAAAAACGGTTCGCTCAACGGGGACCTCGCCAAACTGGGGTTGAAAGCGCGTCTTCAACGCTTCCGGCGGCAAAAACAGATCATCGGCGTCAAGGTTCTCGGCATACGGCATCGAAATAGCGCCGGGAATACGGCCCGCTATCGGGTCAAACGGTTCATTCTCGCCCCGGTAGCGTTCCGCGCTGCGCGAGTCGAAAAGACGAAATGAAGGGTCAGTCCGAATCTTTAACACGTCCTCGGTTTCAACCAGCAACTCAGGCCGGGGCTGAGGGGTAAAAACTCGCGGTTCACGCGACTCGGTCCCGCTGCGGACGGAGCGGCCTTCGCTTTGCCAGTGGGGCCAGTTGCCATCCAAAACGGCTGCGGCCTCGTGACCCAACCAGCGTAGCATCCACCATAACCGCACCGCAATGCCGCCCTTAAAGTCGTCATAGGCCACTACCTGTACATTGCGGTCAATGCCCCATTTAGACAGGGTTTGGGCAAAGGTTTCAACATCCGGCCACGGATGGCGACCGGT
>JAJRVO010000037.1 GCA_024277275.1 Chloroflexota bacterium | reverse complement strand
CTTTACAAGAAGCTACAAGAGAAGAAGAACGCCACCTAATTGACGAGGTGGCGGCGGATTTGAATCGTTATCCAGAACTCTCTGAGGCGGATCGTCCAAAATTCCTTCATCAAATTTTGGTAAAACTGTACAAGTCAGATAATAAGACATCATCAACTGCTGATAAGGTAGAAGCAAAGAAAGAGAAACCTGTCCAGGCAAAACCTGCTTTCACTCAACCGCCGCCTCGTCCGCAAGAGAAGGAGTCGCCGGATAAACAGGTCACGTCGCTTGAACCTTCTTCTGGTCCAGAGCCTTCTGCTGCTCGCGCGATAGAGCCAGTTCTGGCTCTATCGGAGTCGCCTGAATCTGCTTCTAAACCTGAACCGGCTCCATCGGAGTCGCCTGAACCTGCTTCTAAACCAGAACCGGCTCCATCGGAGTCGTTTGAACCTGCTTCTAAACCAGAACCAATCCAGCCGCCGCCACCACCGCCTCGACCCAAACCTGAACCTAAGATGGATTTTGTCAGCGCCGGTCTGGATTCTCCGGTTACTAAATTGCCGGGTATTAAGGATGCAATGGCCAAGAAATTGGCTAAATTGAACATTTGCACCATTGGCGACTTTCTAAAACTGTATCCTCGTCGATACGACGATTACCGTTCTCTTAAACCTATTAACCAGCTTCAGTACGGCGAGGACGTAACCATTATTGGACAGGTGTGGGAAACTCGCAAGCGAGAGTCGCGTAATCGGCAGACAATTGTTACTTCAATTCTATCGGATGGTACGGCCACTATCGAAGCTACCTGGTTTAATCAGCCGTGGCTGGAAAACAAGCTTAAACCGGGCGCTCAAATTGTAATAAGCGGCAAGGTTGATGAGTATCTGGGACGTTTAACTTTTCAATCGCCGGAGTGGGAAGAGTTAGATAAAGAGTTGGTTCACACGGGTCGAATGGTGCCCGTGTATCCATTAACAAAGGGTATCACCGCCAAATGGCTGCGTAATCATATAAAATCAACTGTAAGTTACTGGACCCAGCGTTTGCCCGACTACTTGCCTACCGAGTCCCGTGAACGGTTGAAGATGTTTGAATTAGAAGAGGCCGTGCGCCAGATACACTTTCCCGATGATTGGCAAAAACTGGAAGCGGCTCGTCGTCGTTTGGCCTTTGATGAACTTTTGATGATTCAACTGGGCGTTTTACGCCAACGGCAAGCCTGGAAAGCTCAGACAGGACATCCGATAAATGTTCAATCAGGATCGGTTGAGAGATTACTAGAAGCATTGCCCTTTCAACTGACGGAGGCTCAACAAAAGACCTTAAATGACATTGTAAGCGATTTGCAGCGCGATGTGCCGATGAGCCGTTTGCTGCAAGGCGATGTTGGTTCCGGCAAAACGGTTGTGGCCCTTATGGCAATGGCGTTAACGGTTCAGGATGGCGGGCAAGCGGCCATTTTGGCCCCCACCGAGATTTTGAGCGAGCAACATTTCAAGAGTATGAGCAAGATGCTGGCCCCTTTTAGCGAGGTATTGGGGCGACAATTTAATATCAAGCTATTAACCGGCAGCACGCCCGCCGCTGAACGCAGAGAAATCCTTCAAGAACTGATTAATGGGCAAATTGATATTCTAGTCGGAACCCACGCCATAATCCAGAGCAATGTAGAAATCAAGAATTTGCGGTTAGCTGTAATTGACGAGCAACACCGATTTGGGGTAGAGCAGCGCAGCGCTTTGCGAGAAAAGGGTTTTAACCCGCATATGCTGGTTATGACAGCCACGCCTATTCCGCGCACTTTGGCTCTAACCCTTTATGGCGATTTAGACCTTTCTATCATCGACCAGATGCCGCCTGGCCGCCGGCCAATACAAACTCGCTGGCTGACGCCCAGAGAACGAGAACGAGCCTATAGTTTTATCAAGTCTCAAATTGAAAAGGGGCATCAGGCTTTTATTATTTGCCCTCTGGTAGAAGAATCGGAAAAAACTGAAGCCAAGTCGGCTATTGAAGAACACAAGCGATTGCAAACCCAGATTTTCCCTCGATTAACTCTGGGATTGTTGCATGGTCGAATGAAAGCCGATGAAAAAGAAAAAGTAATGAAGGCTTTTAGAGACTTGGAAACCCAAGTTTTAGTCTCAACCTCGGTGGTAGAAGTTGGCATTGACGTGCCCAACGCAACCGTGATGCTGGTTGAAGGAGCCAATCGTTTTGGCCTATCCCAGCTACACCAGTTTAGAGGTCGGGTGGGGCGCAGCGAGCATCAAAGCTATTGCTTGCTCCTGGCCGATAAGATAACGTCCGAGGCGGAACAACGCTTGCAGGCCGTTGAGCGCACCAATGATGGTTTTGAATTAGCCGAGCAGGATTTGAAGATGCGGGGTCCGGGCGAATTTTTTGGCACGCGTCAAAGCGGTTTGCCGGATTTAAAGCTGGTCAAGTTGACCGACACCAAATTGTTAGAGTTGGCTCGACAAGAAGCGCAGCTAATTTTTGAGAAAGACGCCAAACTAGAACAACCCCAGCATCGTTTATTGGCCCGGCAAGTTATAAATTTTTGGAAAACGGAGAGTGATTTAAGCTAATGAAATTGGCTGTTTACCCGGCTACATTTGATCCTATTACAAACGGACATATTGATATTGCAGAACGCGCCGCTAACCTTTTTGGTCGGCTAATAGTAGGCGTTTTTGATCGTCCTATGAAAAGTTTACTCTTTTCAATTGAAGATCGATTAGCAATGACAAGGCAGGCTTTAGCGCATTTGGACAATGTACAAGTAGAAAGCTATAGCGGATTGACGGTGGCTTTTGCCAAAGAAAAAGAGGCTGGTTACATTGTTAGAGGCTTGCGGGCGCTCTCGGATTTTGAGTGGGAACTACAATTATCTCTGGCCAACCATAGCCTAAATTCAAATATAGAAACACTCTGCTTAATGGCCAGCCAGGAGCACTTATTTTTAAGCTCCAGCATCTTAAAAGAGATTGCCATCAATCATGGCAGTATTGAACATTTGGCCCCGCCTGTTGTAGTGGCGGCCTTGCGTGAGAAAGCTAAAAATGGGGACGGGAACAATCAGGTTCTAACTGTCTCCGTCAGAGATTAAGATTGATAATTAAGTTTAATGAGTTGGGTGAGTTGATGAGTTTAATGAGTTGGGTAAGTTGATGAGTTTAATGAGTTGGGTGAGTTGATGAGTTTAATGAGTTGGGTGAGTTGATGAGTTTAATGAGTTGGGTGAGTTGGGTAAGTTAAAAACTCAATAAACTCGTAAAACTCAATAAACTCGTAAAACTCAATAAACTCGTAAAACTCAATAAACTCGTAAAACTCAATAAACTCGTAAAACTCAATAAACTCACAAAACTCAATAAACTCACAAAACTTAAAAAAAGGCGGGCGCTATGGACATTCTTCACCTGATAGACCGGCTGGAAACATTGGTGACGGAGAGTTTTCATCTCCCTTTTACCTCAAATGTTATTGTGCAGGAAGACGCGTTTTTGGATATTATCGATCAGATGCGGGTTACTATTCCAGAAGAAGTGAAGCTGGCTAAACGCACTGAGGCCGAGCGTGAACGTTTATTGCTGCAAGCTCAAGAAGAAGCCAATCGTCTGGTTGATATGGCTCATGAAAAGGCCGATGGCCTGACTGAGGAACATGAGTTGGTGGCTTATGCCAGAAACCGGGCTGAAGAAATAGAAGCCGAAGCTCACCGTCAGGCAGATGAAATTCTGGCCGATACCGATGAGTACATTATCGATCAACTCAGCGAGCTTGAAGAACAACTCATGCGTACTTTGACCACGGTTCGCAACGGTTTGCGGCATGTGCAAGAAACTAAATCTGACAGCGGCCTGGAGGAACATCAAAACGAAGAAGAAATTCAAAAGCCTGTAGCAGATGCGGACGAAGAATAAGGTTTTCAAGCCCGGCCTTTTATTTTGAGATTTTACCGTTTTGTTTTACAATACTCCTTCTGTGCGTATGGAGAAGCGCGTCCCGGCAATCAGTTATCGATAATCTGGTTGTAAGTAATCACTGGTAACTGGCGATGGGATCAAGGCCGTTATATAAGCTATGGGTAACAAACGGAATAAGCAGGTTGTACATGAGCTGCAATTTAACGTTGCTCAACTGCTAAAAGAAGTAACCGGCGCAAATCGCCGTTACGATGTTAATAGTAAAATAATAGATAGGCTTGACGAGGACACAATACTTATTTCTCCTCTGGTTGGACAAGTAAAGTTTCTGCGCACAGGCTCAGATATTCTGGTTTATGGCTCACTGCAAACAATAATCCAAAAAAGTTGTGGTCGTTGTTTGATAAGTTTTACAACCCCGATATCTATGGAACTGGAAGAACAGTTCTATCCTACGGTTGATGTAACTACGGGTTCGGCGTTATCCCCGCCTACAGATTCGGACGAAGCAAACCGTATCAACGAACAACACATTCTGGATTTATTGGAAGTTGTGCGTCAGGGGTTATTGTTGGAGAGCGGCGGCTTTTTATATTGTCGACCAGATTGCAAAGGACTTTGTCCGCAATGCGGACAAGACCGCAATACTAATTCTTGTACTTGTCAGGATGACGCAATTGACGTGCGGTGGGCAGGTTTACAAGCATTACAAGAATCAATAAACAGCGAACAGTGAATGGTAATCGGTAAACAGTAAGCGGTAAATAGAAACAAACCGGCAATCAGGAATCAGGAGTTACTGACTACTGACCACTAACCACTGACCACTGACTCTAAAAAGATTAGAAAGGAAATAACTTACTATGGGTGCGTTACCAAAACGAAAGATTTCCAGGGTTCGACGTGACCGCCGGCGGGCGCATTATTTGCGCTTAAAAATGCCGCACATGGTTCCCTGCCCCCAGTGCAATACGTTGAGATTGGCCCATCACGTTTGCCATTACTGTGGCACATACAACGACGTGCAAGTTTTGCCGGAAGAAAAAACCGCCTCTGCTAATGAATAGCGCTGTATAATCTACACACAAAAAGGATAATCTGGCCGTGCCTGTAAAAATTCAACAATCGCACGGCCCTTATTTTGCAAAATGACAGAAAATGTAGCTTTTGTATTTCCCGGTCAAGGTTCCCAGGAAGTGGGAATGGGTAAAACGCTGGCAACAGGTCATCCCGCTGCTCGTGAAGTCTTTGAAAAAGCGGATGACACGCTTGGTTTTTCGCTCAGTCAACTTTGCTTTGAGGGGCCGGAAGCCGATTTGAATGATACAATCAACACTCAGGCCGCAATCTTTGTAACCAGCATTGCCGCTTTAGAAGCCCTCAAAGCAGCGGGATACGCCATTAAACCAAACTATGTTGCCGGTCACAGCCTGGGTGAATACACGGCCTATGTGGTCGCCGGGGTCTTATCGTTTGAAGATGGCTTGCGTCTGGTTCGTGAGCGAGGTCGTCTGATGAAAGAAGCCGGAGAGTTGAATCCCGGCGGTATGGCGGCAATTCTCAAATTAGACGATGCCACCGTGGTTGAGATTTGTAAAAAGGTCACTGCCGAAGGGCATGGAACTCTGCAAGTGGCTAACTACAACTCTCCCGGTCAGGTTGTGGTTTCTGGCGATAACGCTGCCGTAGATAAAGGTATTGAATTAGCCAAAGCCGCCAAAGCCAGGCGGGCCATAAAATTGCCGGTTAGCATTGCCGCCCACTCAGAGTTGATGCGGATGGTGGCGGACCAGTTTCGTCAAGCTGTTGATAATGCATCGCTCAACTTGCCAGAAATACCGATTGTGGCTAACATAAATGCAGAACTTCTTGACTCTCTGCAAGCCATCCGGGAAGAGATGGAAGGACAACTAACCTCCTCGGTGCGCTGGACGGATATAGTCCGCCGGCTGATAGATCACAACGTAACCACGTTTGTAGAAATTGGGCCTAAAAATGTACTAAGCGGTCTAATTCGGCGGGTGACTAAAGAAGTAAACACGTACAATGTTGCAACGTCTGTAGATATAGAGGCGTTGTTAAATGCTGGTGCGTAAAAAATCTTCGGTTTTAGGAATTTATGTTTAATTTAACAGATAAAGTTGCAATTGTTACGGGTAGCTCCAGAGGTATAGGAGCGGGTATTGCCAAATTGTTGGCCGCTCAAGGCGCTAAAGTGGTAATTAACCATCGTAGTAGCCCGGAAGCGGCGGATGAGGTTGCCTCTGCTATTAAAGCCGATGGCGGCGAAGCCACGGTTATTCAGGCCGATGTAGGTCAAAATAACGAAGCTCTGAGTCTTATCAAGGAGACTATTGACTCCTACGGCCAAATTGATATACTAGTAAATAACGCAGGCACAACGCGTGATAAACTAATCATGCAGATGAAGCCCGAAGAGTGGGATTTAGTGCTTCAAACCAACCTGACCAGCGTTTATAACTGCTCCAAAGCAGTGGTTCGTCCGATGATGAAAAAACGCAAAGGGCGAATTATCAACATTACGTCGGTGGTTGGGTTATCCGGGCAAGCGGGTCAAACTAACTATGCCGCCTCTAAGGCGGGCATTATAGGGTTTACCAAATCTATGGCCAAAGAGGTTGGCTCGCGGCAAATTACGGTTAATGCTGTGGCCCCCGGTTTTGTGCCTACCGTACTTACCGGCGTGTTGCCGGAAGAACAAACCCAGTCTATCATCCAAAACACCCCCTTGGGGCGGATGGGCACGCTTGACGATGTGGCGGCTGCCGTTTTGTTTTTAGCCTCTGATGAGGCAGCCTTTATCACAGGGCAGGTGTTGTCGGTAGACGGTGGTTTGGTTATGCAATAGATTTTGGATATTCTGATATTTTAAATTTTGTGATTATCGTTTTAAATAATCCAAAACCGGAAATCCAAAATCGACATGAACATTTACATTTACTATCTTAATACCCAGCCGGGAGATGAGAACCAATGGTATTCTCATTGTGTGGCGCTATGGGACTCTGCTAAATGGGTGAGTTGCTTAAGACTTAATCCGTGGCCTTGAGCCTGCAGCAATCCAGGGGAGCAATTTATGAAAGTTCGACGACGCGCTCGTGCAGTAGTATTACAGACGCTCTATGAGCTTGACTTCACGGACCATAACGCCAAATCTGCTATTCAGTCCAGATTTGAAGATCGCCCTCTACCTGAAAACGCTCAAGGATTTGCTCAATCATTGGTTTTGGGCGTTCAAACGTATCGAACTTATCTTGATAGCGTTGTTGGCGAGTTGGCTCCGGAATGGCCAATTGAGCAAATAGCTGCCGTAGATCGCAACGTTTTGCGAATTGCCATTTACGAGTTGTTATTTGAGCCTGATATCCCACCCAAGGTTGCTATTAACGAGGCTGTGGAATTGGCTAAAATGTTTGGCGGCGAAAGTTCGCCCCGTTTTGTGAATGGTGTGCTGGGTAGCCTGGTTTCAAGAGACCGGGCCAAGATACGCGAATCTCTAAATGTGCCCGCCTAAAATGTTGCCCTTCTGCACGTTATATCTCCTTTGACGCCCAACCTCGTTCCCAAACTGAAGTTTGGGAACGAGGTTGGGCGTCTCCGGTGCGTGTGAAGTTTTGCTTCATAAATGGCCCCGTTGATTCTCCCCTTTTTGTATAGACCGAATAATACAGCGTTGATTTAATAAGGTGTTTTTTCATCTGATATGGATATTTTAGGTGTTGGATTTCCTGAACTTGTAGTTATCTTGATTATTGCTATGATGATTTTTGGCCCGCGACGTTTGCCTGAAATTGTTGCCAAAGTTGGCAAAACAGTGGGCGACCTCCGTAAGATGTCTGAGGGTATGATGGTTGAATGGCAACGAGAACTTAACGTAGCCTCTCGGTTGGATGAGTTGCAGGAAGCGCGTAAAGAGCTGCAAGAAGCCTGACAAGTGATTGGCCAGGTCAACAAAGACATTGGACAAGTTGGCAAGAAAATAGGCGAGAAAGTTCAACAGAGTCTTGATCAGGCCCAAAAAGATGTTACGGCTAAATCGCTCGCTAAAGAACGTACTAAGCCCCAACCTTCCCAAGATGATGATGCCCCTGCCCCCGTGGCCGAAGAAAAAAACGCCAAAACCGAATCGGTCCCTGATCAGGAATTAATGCCCCAATCGCCTGATCCAAACGGTAGCGATGGTTCATCTCCTCCTGTAACTAGCAAAGCCTCTGATTCTGTAACGCCTGAACTTCCCTCAAAACCACAGGAGACTCTAAATGAATGACGCCGCTATGCCCCCTACCGACGAAGTTTTAGCCGAACGTCTTGCCGGACAAATGACCTTGTTAGGGCATTTGGAAGAGTTAAGAAATCGGTTGATAAAGTCCGCTATTGCCGTTTTTATAGGCACGTTAGTTGCCATTGCCTTTACCAACCAGATTTTGGAACTCCTGATTACTCCTTATGGAAACAAGCTACAAGTTTTGGGTCCAACCGAGGGCGTTGCTATCTATTTCAGGGTGGCGCTGATGACCGGTTTGATTTTGGCTATGCCTGTCCTTGTTTACCAGCTTTTAATGTTTATTTTGCCCGGCCTTGACCAAAGCGAAAAGCGATACATCTTTTTGGGAGTTCCGGCGGCATCCTTGCTCTTTTTAATTGGAGTTGCCTTTGCCTGGTTTGTGATGTTGCCGGCGGCCATAGGCTTTTTAAGCACCTGGCAAACTGACGTTTTTGTCCCGGGATGGCAATCGCAGAAATATATTCCATTCATTACCTCGCTAATTTTCTGGATTGGCCTTAGCTTTGAAACGCCTCTCATCATCTTTATTATGGCCAAGCTGAAATTAGTTACCCCTCAATTTTTGCTCAAACAGTGGCGCTTCGCCATCCTTATTATTGCCATTTTGGCCGCTATGATTACCCCCACTGTTGACCCATTTAATATGGCCCTGGTAATGCTTCCTCTTATTGTGCTATATGGCTTGAGTATTTTACTCTCGTATCTGGCTTAAGAATTTGAGCTTGCAAACAAAAAAATAGTTCACGGTCAAGGAGCCGCCTATGAAGCGGGGCTTCACACGCACCTGATGAAACCCAACAGCAGGGGTGCAAGGGTGCAGCGGTGCAGGGGTGATTTTTGTTCATTGCTCATTGTTAATTGTTCATTGGTTTCATAGGAGTCACTTCAATGACCAAGCAGCGTGTAATTATTATGGGCGCCGCCGGGCGCGATTTTCATAACTTTAACGTTTACTTCCGCGACAACGAGTCTTACGAAGTGGCAGCATTTACGGCTACTCAAATCCCCAACATCGAGGGCCGGCTCTATCCCCCGGAACTGGCCGGAACACTTTACCCCAATGGTATCCCCATTCATCCCGAAACAGAGCTGGTCGAGCTGATAAAAAAGCGGCAAATTGATCAGGTCGTTTTTGCCTATTCCGACGTTACCCACGAGTACGTAATGCGCCAAGCCTCAATGGCGCTGGCTGCCGGAGCCGACTACCGGCTGCTGGGGCCGCGCCATACGATGCTCAAGAGCGCTAAGCCCGTTGTTTCAATTTGTGCGACTCGTACCGGCAGCGGTAAAAGCCAAACCACTCGTCGGGTTTGTGAAAATTTGCAGGGGTTGGGCAAAAAGGTGGTGGCTATTCGCCACCCGATGCCCTATGGCGATTTGGCGCGTCAAGCCGTACAGCGTTTTGCCGGCTGTGACGACTTGGATGACCATGAATGTACCATTGAGGAACGCGAAGAATACGAACCCCATCTTGATCGAGGAACCGTGGTTTATGCCGGCGTTGACTACGAGGCCATTTTACGTCAGGCCGAAGCTGAAGCCGATGTAGTAGTTTGGGATGGCGGCAACAACGATTTACCCTTTTATCAACCTGACCTGCATATTGTGGTGGTCGACCCTCATCGCCCCGGTCATGAGGTAAAGTACCATCCCGGAGAGACCAATCTGCGTTTGGCCGATGTTGTGGTGATTAACAAAATTGACACCGCCAATGCCGACGCCATAGCAGAGGTTCGCCGCAATATTCAATCTCTGGCTCCAGAGGCCATTGTTGTTGATGCGGCCTCGCCCATTACTGTAAACGACCCGGCTACTATTCGTAACCGGCGGGTGTTGGTGGTTGAAGATGGCCCCACTTTAACTCACGGCGAGATGGCCTATGGCGCAGGCTGGGTTGCGGCCCAACGCTTTGGGGCGGCAGAAATTATCGACCCACGCCCCTATGCGGTCGGCTCTATTTTGGCGACCTATCAAAAGTACCCTGCCACCGGAGCCGTACTTCCGGCTATGGGCTATGGCGACACACAGGTTCGGGAACTTGAACAAACCATCAACGCCACCCCCTGCGATTTGGTTATCATTGGCACCCCCATTGATCTGGGCAAACTACTTAACATACAACACCCATATCAGCGGGTTGGTTATAATTTGCAAGAGATAGGTCAACCAACCTTAAAAGAGATTCTTGAAGGAAGATTTGGAACAAATAGTTAAAGATAAGGAGCAGTTATGAGCGACGAAGTAGTTTATACCTCAAACGTGCGTATTGAACGGGTAAAAGGCCCGCTGCGACGCGCTTACGTACCCCAAGAGGATGAACCTGTCTTTTTTGGGGTTCACTCGGAAATTGCCGAGCATTACAACGTTAGCCCCGATGTTCACGAACCGCACGCTACCACCCTTGATTACGTGGTAGCGGCGGCCGCAGGCTGACTGACGGGGACCTTTGGCGGCGCGCTGGAAGCGCGTAAAATCCCCGCAGGCGAGGGCCTGCTGATATCAGAAACAAAAGGCGAGGTTGAAAAGGATGGCAATGTGCTGGTCATCAAACGTATTCACGTTACCTACCATCTAAAAATAGCCCCAGAAAACCGCGAAACCGCAGAACGAGTCCACGGTTTCCACGCCGATTATTGCCCGGTAGCCCGAACCATCAACGGCTGTGTCGATATTACCACTTCGCTGGAAATGGTCGATATTTGATATACTCAGCACGGTCACAAAGTAACATTCTGAAAGCTAGAGAATAGGACACAGATTTTCGCAGATAAACACAGATTATGGTAAAAAACTAAACAAAAATCTGTAAAATCTGTGTTCATCTGTGTCCCATAAAAAT
>JAJRVO010000482.1 GCA_024277275.1 Chloroflexota bacterium | reverse complement strand
CGGGTATTTAAGAGCAGAATTTCCAGAATGATAGAATTTTGATTCGTTAATTCTGCCAATTCTGCTCTTAAGCCGGCAAAAACCAGCCCAACTGAGTGATTATCGGCGGCGCAGTTTCTAAAACGGGAATTGCTGTAAGACGCTACACCGATTTTAGATTTTAGATTTGCGATTTCGCACTACAACTCACCGAACTCAATAAACTCACCAAACTCACCAAACTCACCAAACTCACCAAACTATTTAGGGGAGATTGCACAAACAATGAAAATTGCAGTAATTGGAGCCAAAGGAATGTTGGGCCGGGAATTGTGTCGTGTTTTGGGAAGCCGGCATCAAATCCTGGCCTGGGACATTGAGGAAATCGATATCACCGACCGGCCCGGAACGCTTGAAATATTAAGCGCCGAACAACCGGAGCTTATCGTCAACTCGGCTGTTTTTGTTGACCTTGAAGGATGCGAGACCAACCCGGACAAAGCCTGGCAGATTAATGCAGTTGGGGCGCAAAACCTGGCATTGGCCGCGCAGCAGGCACGGAGCGCATTAGTTTACGTCTCAACAGATTACATCTTTGACGGCAAATCCGAAACGGATTACGATGAGGTTTCCCAACCCAATCCGCTCAACCAGTATGGGCGGTCAAAGCTGGCCGGAGAGCGGTTGAGCTTGCAGATTTGTCCTCGCACCTACGCCGTGCGTACAGCCTGGCTTTTTGGACACACCCCCAACAACTACGTTGAACGGGTGCTAAAAGCCGCCGACACCGAAGGCGTGGTGCGGATGCCGGTTGACCAGCTTGAATCGCCCACCTACACCGGCCATCTGTCCGAGGCAATATTACGCTTGATTGACACGGGGGCTTACGGCATATACAACGTAACCGGACTTGGCGCTTGCACCCGGGCCGGTTTTGCCCAGTACGTTCTGCAGCAAGCGGACCGGTCGGAACCTGTAGAGATTGTGGAGGCAGTCGCGCTCAAGCGTTTTGCCAAACGACCGGTTCGGAGCGTGTTGGATTGCCGGTTGTATCAATTAGTCGCCGGCCATACCTTGCCCGACTGGCAACAAGGGATAAGAGATTATCTGGCTAACGCGAGTCGGCTTGGTAATTAGAGATTGGAGATTGGTGTTTTCAAAGTTCTAACCCGGATAGACCGGAATGGCGAATGAGCGAATGGCGAATGGCGAATGAAAGGCTAATCAACTTTCGCCATTCGCCAATTTGCAATACGCTTACATCGGCATATCGACAATTTTGCTCGATGGTCTTAATCTCCTAATCTCTCGCAAAAACTTCTCAGCAGCGAGGCGCCACATTAATGAAACCCTACGCAATTGGCATAGACGTTGGCGGCACCAAGATTGCGGCCGGGCTGGTCGGTCGAGATGGAAAAATCCTGCATCGATTTACCACCCGCGCCCACGCTGAGCAAGAGCCTGAATTGGTGATTAAGGCCATCGAGCAAGCCTATCGCGCAATAGTAAAAGAGGGTCGGGTTGAGGCTGCCAATATTGAGGCCGTTGGCCTGGGCTTTCCCGGAAACACAAACGGCCCGGCGGGGCTGGTTTTGGTCAGCTCAAATTTACCGGCCTGGGACCACTTTCCGTTGCGCGACGTTGTGGCCGAACGATTGGGCTTGCCGGTGATTTTGGACAACGACACTAATCTTTGCGCGGTGGGAGAGCATCGCTACGGGGCAGGTCAGGGCGCAAAGAATATGTGCTACGTTACCTTTAGCACCGGCATTGGCATTGGCATTATTATCAACAACCGGCTGTACGTGGGCCACACCGGCACAGCCGGCGAGCTGGGACACGTGGTCATCGATATCGGCGGGCCGCCCTGCACCTGCGGCAAAAATGGCTGCGTGATGGCCTATGCCAGCGGCGTCGGCATCTCCCGGATGGCTTACGAAAAGGTGGAAGCCGGAGTCGACACGCAACTGCGCCAAATGGTCCCGCCTGACGGACGTCGTTTTTCAGGCGAGCAAGTTGTTGAAGTCGCCCAACGGGGCGATAAAGCCGCCCGCGAGATACTGGAAACGGCGGGCTTTTACTGCGGGGTTGGTCTGTCGATGATTGTGCAGATTATCAACCCGGAGACGATTGTCATCGGCGGCGGTTTGAGCCGAATTGGCTCGATGGTTCTGGACCCGGCCCTGGTCGCAATGAGGGAGCACACCCAGCCGGAGTTGTGGGACTCGGTGCGGGTCGTCCCCTGGCAATTAGGCGATGACCTGGGCATTATTGGCGCTGCGGCCAAAGCTTTTGCCGATGCGGAAGCGGGGCTGGCTTAAAGAGAGACGGCCTCATGTCATTTCGAGGCTGCAAGCCGAGAAATCCCTGCGGAGTGACAATTACCAGGACGGTGGCTGGAAAGAATTCAAGACCGTTTCTTGGTTTTCCGGCTATCTAAAAAGGCAAAAGCAACGCCATAGGGATTTCTCCCTTTGGTCGAAATGACATGCTTGAGTAGTAACAAGGAACACAAACAAAATGGTTGATATAAACTACGTCGAAAATACAAATGTCGCGCAAAAGTTCATGCCAGAGCAACTTGACCCAACAACAGGCTTTCCGGCTAAAACCTGGGAAACAACTCGCCCAACCGAACGCGCGGCCCGCATTAAAAAACGGCTGCTGGAAAACGAGCGACTGATTGACATAGAGCGCGCCCGCTACGTCACTCAAAACTACCGGCAAACCGAAGGCGAACCGATGGCCGTCCGGCGGGCCAAGATGCTGCTGCATCTTGTTCGCTCAATGAGCGTCGCTATTCATCCCGATGAAATCATTGTGGGCAATCGCTCATTGCTGCCCCGGATGGGCATTATTGCGCCGGAGGGCGCGGTGGCCTGGGTCGATAAAGAGTTGGAGATTCTGCCGACTCGTCCCCAGGATAAATTCCAGATTGCCCCGGAGCAAATTAAAGAACTGCGAGAGGAAATCTTTCCCTACTGGCAAGGCAAAACGCTAGAGGACATTGTTGCCACTCGCGTTCCCGAAGATGTCCGGCGGGCTGTGCGCGGCAAGGTTTTTTCTCTGAACCAGACGGACCATGCCCAGGGTCACATCCTGCCAGATGTTGAGGCATGGTTGCGCCTGGGGATTGGGGGCTTACGAGAGCAAGTTTTAGCCGCTCGGCAACGACCCGAAGTCGAAACCGAGGAACAGCAGTATTTTTACGACGCCGCGCTCATTGTTTTGCAGGCTGCCCAGAAGTTTATACTCCGCTATGCTGACCTGGCCCGGCAAATGGCCGCAACGTGCGGCGATGCTGACCGCGGGCAGGAACTAAACCGGGTGGCAGAGGTTTGCGAGTGGCTGTCTGAAAACCCGGCCCGTGATTTTTGGGAAGCGTTGCAGGCGGTCTGGTTTCTCTTTGTCCTCCTCCAAATCGAGTCGAACGCCAGCAGCTTCTCGCCGGGCCGGTTTGACCAGTACATGCTGCCCTATTTGCAGCGCGACCTGGAGTCGGGCCGATTAACGTTGCCCCAGGCTCAGGAGCTACTGGAATATCTGTGGCTCAAATTTAATGAGATTGTCTTGTTGCGCAGCAGCAGCAGCGCCCGCTACTTTGCCGGTTTTCCCATTGGGTTTAATATCGCGGTGGGCGGGCAACTGCCGGACGGCGGCGATGCGACCAACATACTCAGCTATATGTGTTTACGCGCCCAGGCTAATTTGGGGTTGACCCAGCCCAACCTGTCCATCCGTATTCACCGGGATAGCCCGGAAGAGTTTTTACAGGCCGCGGCTTTTGTAATTGGACGGGGCAGCGTGATGCCCCAGGTCTTTAACGACGAGGTCATCATCCCCGGCCAGTTGAATAGAGGCATAGCTCCGGCAGACGCGATGGATTATGCCGCAGTCGGCTGCGTGGAGCTATCGACGCCGGGCAAGGCGTTGGGTTGGAGCGACGCCTCGATGTTTAACCTGACCCGTGTGTTAGAGTTGACCCTCTTTGGCGGCCAGGACCCCCATACCGGCGAACAGATTGGCCCGAAGACTCCCGCCCTTGACTGCCTGAGTTCATTTGCCGAACTGGAAAAAGCCTACGACCGGCAGTTGACCCATTTTGTAGAGTTGATGGTAAAGGGCTGCAACATTGTTGATAGCATCCACGCCGAAATCTACCCCTCGCCCTTTCTGTCCCTGGTCATTGCAGACTGCGTTGATCGGGGGCTGGACGTAACCGCCGGCGGGGCGCATTACAACTTTTCCGGTGTTCAGGGGGTGCAAATTGCCAATGTGGCCGATAGTCTGGCCGCTGTGCGCCAGGCTGTTTTTGACGAAAAGTGGGTCACAGCCGGAGAACTCCTGACCGCGCTAAAAGAGAATTTTGCCGGGGATGAGGTTTTACGCCGGCGACTCATCAACCGCGTTCCCAAGTACGGCAACGACGACGACCGGGCAGACCGGCACGCCAAAAAATGGGGCGACCGCTACAGCGAACTGGTAGCGCAATATCCCACCATCCGGGGCGGCGTCTATCAACCCGGCTTCTACACCGTCTCCGCGCACGTGCCGATGGGCGCAAACGTAGGAGCCACGCCGGATGGTCGCCATGCCGGAACGCCGTTGGCCGACGGCGGTCTCTCTCCGTCTGCGGGGCGGGACAAGCGCGGGGCCACAGCCGCGCTGAACTCTGTCAGCAAAATTAATCTGAAACTGGCTTCCAACGGAACCCTGCTCAATATGAAGTTCCTGCCCATGTTTTTTGCCGGGCCGGAGGCTATTAAAAAGTTTACGCTTTTGCTGCGGGGTTTTTGTCGACTAAAGATTCCCCACGTTCAATTTAACGTGGTCTCGGCTGAAACCCTGCGCCGGGCGCAGGCCAACCCGGATGAGTTTCGCTCCCTGGTGGTTCGGGTGGCCGGTTACAGCGCCTACTTTACCGAGTTAGATAAAGCGTTGCAGGACGAGATTATCAGCAGGACAGGGTTCTCGGATGTTTGATGTCTTGGCAATTGAGACTTTAATTTTTGGCAAGAAAATTTTGTATAACCAGGGAGTATGAAGTAGGGAGTATGAAGTATGAAGTATGGGAAAAATCCTTACTCCTTACTCCCTACTTCCTACTCCCAACCCGCTCCCATTTTGATTCTGGCTTGGAAATTAAATGACCTTGTCCAGGTTAGGAAAACGTAATGAACAGTCAACACTCTAAAAAACCGGCCACACTTTTGCGCCACGTGGTACTGTTTGCATTTAACGATACGGCCACATCGGCGCAAATTCAAGGCGTTGAAGAGGCGTTCTGCGATCTGCCGGATAAAATTGAAGAAGTCTATGATTTTGAGTGGGGCCTTGACGTTAGTCCCGAGAAGATTTCTCAAGGCTACACCCACTGCTTTTTGGTTACATTTTTGAACGAAAAGGATCGAGATACATATCTTGTCCATCCTGTCCACCAAGAATTTGTTGCCAATTTGCAGCCACACCTGGCTAAAGCTCTTGTTGTCGATTACTGGTCGAGACGGTAAGGCTCCCTTGAAAATAGCTTGGTGAGTTCATTGAGTTTGTTGAGTTAGGTGAGTTACTTACTCAACTCATTAAACTCACCCAACTCATTAAACTTTATTTTCATTCTCGTTGTCGTCCCGCCTAGGGACTGTCGCACTCCCTT